>JAYVVR010000079.1:0-6239 GCA_043786835.1 Armatimonadota bacterium
ACGTGCCTACCCACGCAGCACTGTCTTTGCCGCACCGGCGGCGGAGTGGGTCTCGCCGAAACCGTCGGCTTACGGGGTCAAGACCGGCTCGCCGGAGGACGGCCAGCGGCGAGCGAGGACTTCGTGCAGGCCGAGGCAGGTGATCAGCCACGGGACGCCGGCGGTCCAGCCGGCGAGAACGTCGGTCGGATAGTGGACGCCGACGTAGACCCGCGAAACGCCGATAGCAAGCACCAGCAGGACGGTCAGCGCCCGCACGAGCAGCCGCGCCCCGGCATTCTTCACGAGGTGCAGGAGAAAGTAGCCGAGCAGGCCGTAAACGACCATCGCAATCAGCGAATGGCCCGAGGGGAACGAATAGCCCGACTCGTGCAGCAGCGGCGTGAAGAAGCTCGGACGGGGCCGCTTGATGACCAGTTTGACGCCCTGGATGATCAGCCCCGCGCCGATAATGGCAACCGGCAGGGTCCACGCCGCCCCGCGCACCTTGTGCCAAAGCATACCGAGGACTGCCGAGATTAGCGCCAGCCCCGCAATCACCGGCGGCGACCCGAGAAACGCCAGCACCCGCGCCGCCTGGGTCAGATGATGCGTTCGGTGATGGCGCATAAAGGTGAGAATGTCGCGGTCAAAGGGTGTCGCGGTCTTGCCGTGGTCCTGCACGAAGTCAAAGAGTCGGGCGAAAATTACAGTGAAAATCACACTGCAAATAACGCCAAGGATCACATGGCGCAAAATTATTTTCGGCGCGGTCTGGGTCTGATTGGCATGCTGCACCCGCTGCCGGGCATTGTCTGTCATGTTCATGGCTAGGGTATATACCCAAACTTCCTCTGGAACACTCTTGCGCGATTGGCTGTTTATGCAGTATACTAAGTCGTTCCAAATCAAGAACTCCCAAGTATACGCAGGTCGCGTTTATCGGCCCGCCGCTGGGTGATCCCACGGCAACGAAAGAGAAACTTATGAAAACCGGCATCCATCCAAACTACCACGACGCCACTATTACCTGCGGGTCCTGCGGACATGTCTACCAGACCAAATCCACAGGCGGCGAGAAGCTGACCACGGAAATCTGCGGCAACTGTCACCCGTTCTATACCGGCAAGCAGAAGATGCTCGACAGCGCGGGACGCGTTGACAAGTTCCTGACCAAATACGGCATGAAGAAATAACATATCCTGTGCGGCCTCTTTGGGCGCAGCAAGCAGCGCCCCTACCGTTTTTTGCCGGAGGGGTGCTGCCTGCTGCGCCCTTTTCTCTCTGCTTTCCTCCCACCATTCGAGGTAAATCATGTCCGCAAGCCCTGTTGACGAGCGCACGCAGTATGGCGGCCAGGCTGTTGTCGAAGGCGTTATGATGCGCAGCCCCCGCTTTTTCGCCATTGCCTGCCGCCGCCTGTCCGACCACCAGATTGTCACAACTCTGGAGCCTGTCGAGAAGCACCTGAAAGCGTTCCAATGGCTCAATAAGCCGTTCCTGCGCGGCTCACTTGCTCTCGTAGATGCCATGGCCCTCGGCATTAAAGCGCTGACCTACGCCGCCAATGTCCAGGCGACCGACGAATACGCCAAGAACGAAGCCGCCGCCGCCGGGGCCACCGGCATGGCAATGGGTGAGGGTATTCCGAATGCCGGGACCTGGCCGCCGAAGCCGACCGCCGACGAGCCTGCCTCGGCGGCAAATGGCACGATCAACGGCATTGCCATCGGCGCGACGACCGTGCTGTCGCTGTTTCTTGGCTTTGCGCTTTTCTGGACCTTTCCTGCACTGCTGACCGACAAGCTGCTGCCGCACCATAACCGTTTGGTTTCCAATCTCACCGAAGGCGGCATTCGCCTTGCTATCTTTTTTATCTATATCGGCCTGATTTCCCAGATGAAGCATATTCAGCGCGTCTTCCAGTACCACGGCGCGGAGCATAAAGCTATTAATACGCTTGAGCGCGGCGTCCCGATGACGGTCGAGAACGCCCGAGACTCCAGCCGCATTCACCCGCGCTGCGGCACGAACTTCATTTTTATTGTTTTAATCACATCGATTGTCGTCTTCTCGATTGTCCCGCGCCACGCGTTTTCCGAGGGCATTGTGCCGGTACTGTCCACCGTCTTTTATCGGCTGTTATTGCTGCCGATTGTCGCCGGCATCGCGTATGAAATCTTAAAATGGGCCGGCTCCAATAGAGACAAAGCTTGGGCGCAGGCGCTCATCGCCCCCGGCCTGTGGACCCAGTATCTGACCACCCGCGTTCCCGACGACAGCCAGCTTGAAGTCGCCATTGCCTCGCTCGATGCCGTCTGGGCCAAAGAGCATGACGGCGTCGCACTTGTCACGGCAGTGAAGCATGGTGACAGCCCCGAGCCGGTGATTGCGTAATATAATGGTCCATCGCCACACCATCCGAGACTGCACTGGCTATATTGGCTATATTGGGAAAGTACAGCAGGTTGCGGAGCTGTTTATGGCGATGGTAGAAACACGAAAGCGGCGATGGTAGAAACGCGAAAGTGGACACGGGGCTGAACCCCCATGCTTCAAAGTGCAATTCCCCGCCTTCGCGGGCATCGGATATATTCAGTTTCTTCGCCCGCGAAGGCGGGAGTTTGCTTTTGAAGCACGGGGGTTCAGCCCCATGCTGCAGACCCAATGCCCCATAAGTCACACTCATGGCAACCTACCCGCACGAAGAAGCGCCGCTGACGGAACATGAAAAATTCGCGTATCGTTATTTGCTGTACCAGACCATGCCGGATATCCGAATACTCTGCCAACCGCGCCTTTCTTGGAACCCGAAGGTGTGGCGTCGGCAGTATCAAAATAGCCGGATTGCCGGCAAAGTCGCAAGTTGGCAGCATAATTTGGCGCAGTCTTCCGCTTACAACTTTAGCAGTTTCAGTACGCAGGAGTATCGGCGCAGATATGAGAGCCTTTGCAGTCGGTTCGTTGAGCTTCGCCCCGGCTATTGGACGGACTACCGCCGCCGTTATGAGGACCAGTTAGCGGGACTGGAAAAAGAGCAAGAAAGCGTTTAGCGCATCTTAAAAGAGAGATTTATGTTTGAGAAATTAGCCGAAGTTGAAGAACTATACGAAGAATTAGAGCGCCGCATGGCCGACCCAAATCTCGTCAATGACATGGACGAGTACCGGCGGGTGCATAAGCAGTACAGCGACCTGACCCAAATTATCGCCGCGTACCGGCAGCACAAAGAAGTCCTAAAGCAGCTTACCGAAACTGAAGAAATGCTGCGCGGGTCCCTCGACGACGACCTGCGGGACATGGCGCAAACCGAGTTTGACGATCTGAAAGCCCGGCGGGCGGCGCTCGAGCAGGAGCTGAAGGTCATGCTGCTGCCGAAGGACCCGAATGACGAAAAAGATGTCATCTTAGAAGTGCGCGGCGCGGAAGGCGGCGATGAAGCCGCCCTTTTTGCCGGCGAGCTACTGCGGATGTACCTGCGCTACGCCGAAAAGCGCGGATGGAAAGTGGATTTAATCAACTCATCCGAGACCGGCAACGGCGGCTACAAAGAAGCGGTCGTCGAAATCCACGGCGAAGGCGCGTACTCGGCGTTGAAGTTTGAGTCGGGTGTTCACCGGGTCCAGCGTGTCCCCGCAACCGAGGCATCGGGCCGGCTGCATACGAGCAGCGCGACTGTCATTGTCATGCCTGAAGCCGAAGATGTCGCGATCGAGATTAACGAAGAGAAAGACATCGAGAAGCAGTATACGCTGTCGCAGGGCGCAGGCGGCCAGAATGTCCAGAAGAACATGACGGCGGTGCGGCTCATCCACAAGCCGACCGGAATTGTCGTCGCGTGTCAGGACCAGCGTTCGCAGCTTCAAAACTACGAAAAGGCCATTCGTGTTCTGAAAGCGCGGCTGTACGATATTGAAATGCAGAAGCAGAACGACAGCGCCGGCGGCACCCGGCGGAGCTTAATCGGGTCGGGCGGGCGCGAGTCGAAAATCCGCACCTACAACTTCCCGCAGGACCGCCTGACCGACCACCGCATCGGCCTCACGGTCCATAACCTGCCGACCATTCTGAGCGGCGAGATCCAGCACATCATTGATACGCTCGTCAGCGCCGACCAGGCCGAAAAGCTCAAGCAGGAAGTGGAAATGTAGCAATGGAACTCTGCACTCAAGTCCTGACAGCGACACAATGGGAGCAGGAGATTGACAATCTTGTCCATACTCCGCAAGTCAGAGGCAAGCGTGAGTTGATAGTCTCCTACGGCTGGGGCTGCGACCTAGATATGGATGATCTGTACCAAGAACTTCTTTTACCGCTGTCGGGCTTGCGGGAATGGATTGTACAGGCCGCAGTATCAGGCATCTTTACTTTAGGCGAGGGTACTTTACATATCCGCAGTCAAGACAAAGAAATTGAAGTCGAGTTTTGCCATGAGGCGGATATTCACTTGATGACAGACAATCCAGAACTGGCCCAGGAAGTGGTTGCGGGCTGGGCAGCACGCGGCTTGACTTCTTCCGAAGTAGGTCAAACGCGGTAATTAGCATGGCAGGTACGGAGGCACGAATGACGGTACACGCTGAACGGCAAAAAACTAAATCGGTGGTTGGCAGTGAGAGCCTGCCGCTGTCTCATCGCTGGCTTTGGACGGCGAAAGAGTTCCAGCGGGCTTATGATCTCGGTGCGTTCGGCTTCGACACGCGCTTGGAGCTTATCGAGGGAGAAATTATCAGGAAGATGCCTCAAAAAGAACCTCATGCTTGGGCGATTCAGGCAGTTAACGAAGCGTTGCGAAGCATTTTTGCTTCTGGGCATAGCGTGCGTGTTCAGCTGCCGCTTGTATTCGGCATTTACAGCAAGCCCGAACCGGATGTTGCGGTCGTAGTTGGCTCGTTCAACGACTACAAGCGCAAGCATCCGACGACGGCAGTTCTAGTGGCTGAAGTCTCCGACTCCACTCTCGCGCAGGACCGTGCGGCAAAAGCAGGATTGTACGCCCGTGCCGGGATTGAAGAATACTGGATCGTCAACCTCCCGGACAGCGTTCTGGAAGTCCACCGTCAGCCTTCTGCGATGGCCGACCAGCCTTTAGGGCACCATTACCGAAGTATCATCCGGCTTACCGCTTCTGACACAGTTGCACCTGTCAGTGCGCCGGACAGCCTAATTTCTGTCGCTGATCTACTCCCCTAATTATGAATACTGTACAGAACCTACCTGTTAATCCGAACGCGACGCCGGAAGCGCGTGCGCTTCTCGACCAGATTTACCAAATGTCCGGGCATTCGCTTTGGGCGGGGCAGCATAACACGCCCGCGCAGATGTCCGAATACAGCGACCAGGCGGCGGAGATCACAGGCAAATACCCAATGCTCTGGGGCCAGGACTTCGGCTTCCACGCGGATGATATGGACGGCATCATCTTCCGGCAGGGCGTCATGGACGAAGCCAAGCGGCAGTACGCCGCCGGCTCGGTCATCACGCTGATGTGGCACACGGTTCGCCCGACCGAAGAAGAGCCGGGGACGTTCAAAGACAATGTCTGCGGCAAAGTCACCGACGCCGAATGGGACGATCTGCTGACGCCCGGCACCGAGATTTACGAGCGCTGGGTGCGCCAGACAGATGTCATTGCCGGGTTCCTGACCCAGCTTAAAGAGGCCCAGATTCCCGTGCTGTGGCGGCCTTACCACGAGATGAACGGCGACTGGTTTTGGTGGGGCAAGCGCGGCGGCCCGGCCGGCTATGCGGCCCTTTACAAGCAGATGTACGAGCGGTTTGTCCACGTTCACCATCTGGACAACCTGCTCTGGGTCTGGAATGCCAACGCTCCCGCGCCGCATATTTTCGCGTACCCGGAGTGCTACCCCGGCCATGAGCGTGTGGATGTTCTCGCGACAGATGTATATCGGGGCGAGTTCACCCAAAGCCATTACGACGATTTAGTAACGCTTGCCGAGGGCCGGCCTGTCGCGCTCGGCGAAGTCGGAGAGCTGCCGACCCCAGCGGTTTTGGATAAACAGCCGCTTTGGGTCTGGTTTATGGTCTGGACCAAGCACCTGACGAATGCCAACATGCCCGAGGCCGTGCGCGAGATCTATAGCGATCCGCGTGTATTGACCCGCCCATGACCGTCGCTGAGGCACTGGTTTTTGCTTCCACAACGCTAACAGAGGCCGGGGTAGACACGCCGCGCTTTGACGCCCAGCTTCTGCTGGTTTGGGTGCTGAAAGCACGGCGAGAAGACCTTGCGCGTGAGC
>JAYVVR010000080.1:0-2140 GCA_043786835.1 Armatimonadota bacterium
GCCAAGCGCTCGGCGGCTTGGGCAGCGCGGCAGCGAAGCTTACTTGAGGCCGAAGGCGTCGCGTTTAAAGCGAATGACTGCGTGGACATGGCGAAGCACCGCTCTGGGGCAGGCAGTTCGGGTACACTTGTTAAAGCAACAACGGAAACGCTGGAATTGGAACTCTAAGACACCATGATTATTCATGATATTTCGATGACGGTGACACCGAAGACTATCACCGGGGGCGGGGCGGAGCGGCGGTTCTCGGTCAAAAGCGTTTCGGAAATCGGGGCGGAGGGCCTTGGGGCCAATCTTTCCGTGCTGACGGTCGGGGCGCACACAGGTACCCATCTTGAAACGCCGCTGCATTTTGTCCCTGGTGGGCTGTCGGTCGAGACCCTAACTCTGGAAACTCTGGTCGGGCCGGCGGAAGTGGTTCAGATTTACGGACGCAACCCAATCACTGCGGCGGACCTTGAACACACGAATCTGCCGCCGAAAACGGAGCGGGTGCTTTTAAAGACTGACAACACGCGCTTTCTTCGGCTGAAAGATCCTGAGTTCTACAAGGACTACACTGGCCTTGCGCCGAGCGGAGCGGAATGGCTGATCCGGCGCGGGGTGCGTCTGGTCGGCATTGATTATTTATCCATCGGACCTTACGGACCGGTCAACACGGAAACGCACCGGATTTTGCTGGGGGCCGGCATGGTCGTGGTCGAAGCGCTGCTGCTGGACAAGATTCAGCCGGGCAAGTATTTATTTATGGCCCTGCCTCCGAAGTTTGCGGGCCTTGAAGCCAGCCCCTGCCGCTGCCTGCTGATTGAAGGAGGCATCAGTTGAACGGAATCCCGTCCCTTACGATTGCGCTGACCGAGATAGACACGGACACGCTGGTCTCGATTGAAGACAACCGCGAAGCCATCGAATTCGGTGTCAAGCTGTCGTCTGCCCCAAGCGACGTTTGGATCGGCGAGTTCGAGCAGATTTATGAGCTAACTCCGTACACGCTAAAGCCGCCGGTGCGGGTCGAGGGCAGTACGCTTCGAATTGTGTTCCTGCATCGGTATGCGTCTGAGCTGCAGGGCTTTTTACAGTTTCTCGGGCTGATTGTCGGTCGTGCCAATCTTGAAACGCAGCGCACTGAAGAACTGCATTTGTCCAGTGATCAGGAGCGCTACAAAACTGAATTCCGCGCTGCCCTTCGTCGGGTTCATCTGCCGGGAAAATAGAAACCTGCACTTCCAGTGCTGGTCCGTAATTGCCGTTCTCTTGCCGGACGATAAAAAACCATGATAAAACCACTTGCCCTTTTTCTCGTGACCCTCGCCGGGATGCTTTGCCTCCCAATCTTGCCTGTCCATGCTGCGCCGCCGACTGCCCGGCAGCAGCAAATCCAAGCCGACAGTATTATCTCGAATGTCGTAGACACGCTCTGGGACCAGACCGACGCTTACTGGCACAGCGGCGACTATCCGCGCATTGTCGCGCTCGACCGGGTCATCACCGAAGCTGACCCGCAGTTTTTGGAAGCCTACTCAAACGGTGGCTGGCTGATGGACAGCCTCGGACGCACTGCCGACGCTGAAGCATACTACACACTTGGTACGCGCAATAATCCCCACGCTGAGTATGCCTACTGGAACCTGGGCTTTTTCTACTTCAATACGCCGCGCAATTACCTGGCGGCGGCGCAGGCGTTCCAGATGGCTGTCCGTCTGCCCGGCGCGGATGTCCGGGACTGGAAAATGCTCGGGCATAGCTACGAGAAGTCAGGCCGCTGGGGCGATGCGCTTTCTGTCTGGCAGCAGGCCCGGTCGCGTTACCCACATGACCCGTCCATCCCACGTCTGCTGGCCGAAATGCAAGCAAAGCGGTCTGCCTCAAGTGCTGGAAAGCCGTAGCTGATGTCTGTGACCCCGCTTTTCCCGCCATCAGACACGCGTGATCGCCTGCCGGTCTGGGTGATCGTTCTACTGGGCCTGTTTCTCACGCTGCGTATTGCAGAGCTGGCTGGGGACCTCAGCGCGGGACGCAGCGGCCATTTGTCGTCGCTGGCCGGACAGACCGACGAGAAAACAATGTCGGCCACCATTACGACAAGCTGGCAAGCGAAGTCCGCGTACCTGACTTCCTACGGCAAGTCCGGCCCTGTCGC
>JAYVVR010000081.1:0-2140 GCA_043786835.1 Armatimonadota bacterium
TGAACAAAGCAAGAGAGGAGACCCTTATGAAAGGCACGACAATGATACGAATATTAGACACACGCGATATTCACGAACTGCAGGTGAGCGACGCACTGCTGCCGCCGACGCAGTCTTATCCCTGGCACTCTGCGCCTCTCGACCCGGAACGACTGCGTCAGTACCTCGCGGTCTGCATGGCGCGGGGCATCGTCTACGCACTGGGCGCGAAAGCAGGCGACATTGACGCGGCGCTGCCGGACTACGACAGCATTGATTGCTCGGGCTGGGTCCGCGCAGGGATTGCGGTCGCGACGCATGGGCAGACGATTTTGCCCGACGGCTCGGTCAATCAGAACGAGTGGTGCGCGGCGCAGGGCTTGAAGCGCTCGACCTATGCCGCCTGCCGGCTGCAGGACGGGCTGACACGGATTGCGTTTATCCGGCCTTCGCCAAAGCATGCCGTCGGCCATGTCTATTTGACGCGTAACGGGCGGACGTTAGAGAGCTGGGGCGGGCATGGGCCGGGCAGCCGCCTGGTTTCGACCCATGTTTTAAGCACGGAAACGACCGACGTGTATGTACTGGCGGTGCGATTATGAAATGGCAAAATATCAAACTCCAACATATTGTAAAAGCATTTGGCAAGACATCCGGAGCGCCAATTTTAGAAGAGCTTGCCCCAGCAAACGGCATTTCGCTGCTTGGGGCGCTGTCTTTAACTGCGCGGCCCGATGGCGGCGGACTGCTTGGCGGGAGCAGCACTTACAAGCGGATGCTTCTGGACCCGCAGGTCAAGGCGTGTTTGTCCACTAAAAAGTTCGCCGCGCTGTCTCAGCACTGGGAAATCCACGCGGCATCCGAGTCGCCCGAAGACATTCAGATTGCTGGCTTTGTCCGCTCTGTGCTGGCGAATATGCGCAGCAGTGTTTTGGATACGCTTTATGATGTGCTGGACGCGCTGGCGTTCGGCGTTTCGATTGTTGAGATCAACTATGCGCTCATCGAAACCGGGCCGAACGCGGGCAAAGTCGGCCTTGCGAGTTTGAGGAGCAAAGACCCGAGCGGGTTCGTGTTCGAGACTGATGCGTTCGCGACTGTAACTGCTCTGCGCGGGGTGAACGGCGATGCCTACCCACCGGACAAGTTCCTGCGGTACGCCTGGCTGCCGCAGTATGAAAGCCCTCTCGGGCAGAGTGACCTGCAAGCCGCCTACAAGCCATGGTTTGTCAAGCAGCAGCTTCTGAAGTGGTGGGCGAAGTATTTAGAGAAGTTCGGGCTTCCCACAGTCATGGGGACTTACGACCCGAACAAAGGCTACGGCCCAGATCAGCAGCGGGAGCTTCTCGCGATTGTCGCCCAGGTGCACAACGAGAGCGCGGTCGTCCTGCCGTCGGACATGCACCTCGGGCTATTAGAGACCGCCCGCGCCCAGTCTGCCGGCTTTGCCGAAGCGATTGAGTATCTCGACCGGGCGATTGCGAAAAGCATTCTCGGCCAAACGCTCACCACCGACAGTGCGTCCAATGGATCAAGCTACGCGCTTGGCTCGGTGCATCAAGACATTCTCGGCTTTTATGTCGCCAAATTAAAGCGAGATTTGGAAGAAACGGTCATCGGCACACAGCTTCTCGCCCCGCTGGTCGCCTACAACTTCGGCCCGAACGCCGCGTGTCCCCGGTTTGTATTGGGAGTGCCGGACGCCGGGCAGCAGGAAGCGAGCGGCAGGCTGATTACGGATTTAGTGGCGGGGAATGTGGTTGCGCCGACGGAACCCTGGATACGCGGGTATTTGGGCCTGCCGGCGGCGTAGAGCCTCAACACCCCCTCCTCCCGGAAGGAGGGGGTTCACGCCCGCAATCCCCCAGTGCAGCCCTAATGTGCGGCCTTCGCAGTGTCACCAATTTCGCAGTGTCACCAATCTGGCAACTCCCCAATATTCATTCGATAACTATAGCAGCCTGCACCCTCGAAATCTGCTCCTGCCAAGTTCGCCCCGGCAAACTCCGTCGCCTCCAGAGCCGCCTCACGAAAGATTGCATTCCGCAAATCTGCGCCGCGAAAGTCACACGTCTTGACATTGCACCCAGTGAAGTTTGTTGAGCGCAAATTTGCCTCACGGAAATCAGCGACAAGAAAACTGCCGCGAAAGTCCGCTTCC
>JAYVVR010000082.1:0-2138 GCA_043786835.1 Armatimonadota bacterium
ACTTCACCGTTGATGGCTGATCGGACGATCCTACCAACATCGTTTAAACTGCTTGCGTAAGACACAGCATGAAACCACGGTTTATTAAGTCCGCAGACAACTTTGTAAAGTGTGCTTTTCGGCGCAGCAATACTGATCGTTGGTGTCACCGACAAGTACCAATCATAGCCGGGGATGGAAAGAATCAAATTCTCATGGGAATGCGTCGCCCGCATGGATGGATACTCTATCTCATTTTCCAGATAAACCACCAGTGCCAGCATATGCTCAATTCGAACACGCCACGGCGCAGGCCAATCTGACGGATCGTAAAACTCGTGTAGTGTCTTATCTTTTTGGGTTGGTTCGAGTTTCATAGTGAGCCGTTTGCAGCGGACGTGGGATTGGGATCCTACGCTGTGGGGCGAAGCGCCTAGTAACCGCCTTCGCGGGTACAGGAAAAACCATGATTACGGTCCTATTCTTCCCCCACGCAGGTGGGGGCTTGGCGTCCGCGCCCCCCAGCGAGGGCGTTTACGCCCTCGTAACGATTATTCCACGCTCTTCGTCTCTATCCTAACCCCGCCGAATCCTGTTTATAGAAATCTTTCAGCACCCCATACAGTTCGGGGTGCGTCGCAGACAGCTCCCGCGCACTCTCGAAAAAGCTCTCGGTGGCGACGGCGAAGAACTCGGCGGCGTTGGTTGCGCCATAAGGGTTCAGCACGTTCCGGTGGCCGGCCTGCGTCCGTTCCACTAAGGCTTGATACTCGGCACTCATCACCCGTGACCACGCTTCGATCTGGGCGTTTGTCTCTAAGTACGGCGCACCGTCCGCCGCACCGTCGCGCATGTCGAGCTTGTGGGCGAACTCGTGCAAAACGACATTTTCTCCGTTCCGTGCCGCTAAATTGGCCCTAACGTCCGCCCAAGAAATGATGACCGGCCCCTGCTGCGCCGCCTGCCCGGACGCCGCCAGCACCGTTTCGGCAAAGACGCCGCGCGTTTCAACCTGCCGGGTCGTCACAAGAAAGCCCTGCGGGTAGACAATGACCGTCTCGATATTCGGGAAATACTCGCCGTCGAAACCCAGCACGAGCCAGGCGGCATGACCGGCAATCGTGACTTTGATCTCGTCGGTCAGTGTCAGCCCCGACGCCCCTTCCCAGCTCTTTTCCGCGACCAGAATGCGCGTCGTCTCCCAGAGTTTCTTCTGCTGCGCTTCAGGCAGGCGCGAGTAGACTGGGACATTGGCTATTAAGATACGAAGCCAGCCTTCGGGAAATGGCGACGCCAGAAGCTCGCGCCGGTGCTGCGATTTCGACCAGGGAAAGTTCATCGCTGTTATGATACCAGAAACGGGCGATTGTGGCGTATATGGGACTCGTAGAGAAAAGAAACGGAAGGGCGAACGCAAACGGAAGGGTGAACACAAGGTTCGCGCCCTACATCCGTATTGGCCCCGTAGGGGCGAACCTTGTGTTCGCCCTCTTTGTCCATGTTCGCCCTTCTGTTTGTGTTCGCCCTTTCTCTTCTTGCTCTTTTATTTCCCCTTGCTCTTCTATTTCCCCTTGCTCTTTCATTCTCGCTCCATCAGTTCTTGAAAACCACCCACTTCGGGTATGCTAAAGCATGACTGATCGAATCAAACGATTTTGGATTCGGGAGCCGTTCTGCGGCCTCTCGCATGGAATAGGCGCGGCCCTGTCGGTTGCTGCGTTGGTGGTGCTGCTTGTTCTCGCGCACGGCAAGCTGTGGCAGACAATCAGCTTTGCCGTGTTCGGCGTCAGCCTCATCGTGCTGTATACGGCTAGCACACTCTACCATTCGCTCTGGGTGAAACCGAAACAAATACTTGCACTGATGCGCTTCGACCATGTTGCAATCTTTCTCTTGATTGCCGGCACTTACGCTCCGGTTTGTTTGGTAAGTCTGCGCGGGGCTTGGGGATGGAGCTTGTTTGGGGTTGAGTACGGCCTAGCGGTAGTCGGGATTGTGTGCAGCCTGGTTTGGAAGGGCTTCCCGGACTGGGCGCGGATCGGCATCTATGTTGTCATGGGCTGGCTGATTATGGTTGCGATTGTGCCGGCGATCCATGTCCTGGGACCGACGGGGCTGGCCTGGCTGTTCGGCGGCGGCGCGGCGTATTCTATTGGAAC
>JAYVVR010000083.1:0-2135 GCA_043786835.1 Armatimonadota bacterium
GCCAAGTCACTGGTCGAGCGGCGCCGGTTCGATGTGGACGTCATCCTTTCGGAGAAAGAGCAGATTATTCGGAAGTCCGCCATTCTGGAATACTACCGAACTTCGGAAGCCTTTGGAGACGTCGGCGGACTGGACCTGCTCAAAGATTGGATGGACAAACGGACAGTTGCCTTCACCGAAAAGGCCCGCGAATACGGCCTGCCGTCCCCAAAAGGGATCCTGATTTTAGGCGTGCAAGGGTGCGGCAAGTGCCATGCAATCGATACTCCGATTTTGATGCACGACGGCAGCGTGAAGCGGGTTCAGAATATCAAGACTGGAGATCTGCTGATGGGGCCGGACTCGCGGCCGCGCACCGTGCATTTAACAATGCAGGGCCGGGGCGAGATGTATCGGGTCTCACCGATGAAAGGGGAGGCGTATACCGTCAATGCCGACCATATTCTCTCCCTTCGCGTGAGCGGCTACACACCAAAACATAAGAAATTTAAGGATGCCGATGCGAATGGCCTCATCAATCTGTCCGTGACGGATTATTTAAAACGCAGCCCCTGTTTTCACCAGGCTGCGATGGGCTGGCGTACCGGTGTGGATTTTCCTGCCCAAACCGTTCCCCTTGATCCCTACTTTCTCGGTCTCTGGCTTGGAGACGGTGACTCCTGCTTACCGAACATTACGACGATGGACCCGGAAATCGCGGCTTATCTGGAAACCATCGCGGCCCAGTACGGAGTGCGTGACTGCCCATCCGCGGGTCAGCTCGGCGGTGCGCCAAATCCATTGACCTGTCTCTTGCGGCAGCTGGATATTGCCGGGAATAAACACGTTCCACATTCGTACAAAGCAAATTGCCGCGAGACACGTTTGCAGGTGCTGGCCGGAATCATTGACACGGATGGGCATCAGCATGGCAACACTTATGATCTTATTCAAAAGAATGAAACACTCGCCTGGGATATCGTGTTTCTGGCCCGTTCGCTCGGCCTCGCCGCTTATCTCACGCCTTGTGAGAAGTCTTGTACGTATCTCGGCCTGAAGCGCAATGGACACTACTTCCGCGTGTCAATTTCGGGAGATACCGATCAAATTCCGGTACGTATCGTGCATAAAAAATGTGCAGTGCGCCGACAGCGGAAGAACGTTTTAAATGTCGGTATTACGGTGTCACCAGTCGGAGTGGGTGAGTACTATGGGTTCGAGCTGGATGGCGATGGCCTGTTCCTGCTCGGTGATTTTACGGTCACGCACAACTCCCTTTCGGCAAAAGCAATCGCTTCGCTCTGGAAATTACCCCTTCTGCGGATGGACGTCGGCAAGATATTCGGGGGTATCGTCGGACAGAGTGAAGAGAATATCCGCAAGGCGATTCGGGTGGCGGAAAGCACGGCGCCGAATATCGTCTGGATCGATGAACTTGAAAAAGGGTTTTCGGGCACGCAATCTTCGGGCATCAGTGATGGGGGAACGACGGCGCGGGTCTTCGGGACATTCCTCGCCTGGCTACAGGACAAGACCGCCCCCTGCTTTGTCGTGGCGACAGCAAATGATGTCTCCGCCTTGCCCCCGGAGCTGCTGCGTAAAGGCCGCTTCGATGAGATTTTCTTCGTAGATCTGCCCGATGAGCCGGAGCGCGAAGAGATCTTCACGATTCACCTGAAAAAGCGCAAGCGTGACCCGGCGAAGTTCGATCTGATCGCCCTCGCAAAAGCGACTCCCGGGTACTCGGGAGCGGAGATCGAGCAGGCCGTGATCTCCGCCATGTATGATGCGTTCAATCTCGACCGGGACATAAAGACCGAAGATATCCTCACGGTCGCCAAGCAGTCGGTGCCACTGTCGCTGACGATGAAGGAAAAGATTGACGTCTTAAGGTTCTGGGCCGAAACTCGCGCCCGCCCGGCCTCCTCCGCTCCCCCCGTGGAGACGCAGGAAGCGGGGATGCAGGAGCAGGATGACCGGATCGTGCCGGTTATGATTGAGTGACCGGAGATAAATATTGTAGGGGCGCTGCTTGCTGCGCCCTTCCTAATCTGATGACCCCGGATTGGGTGAGCCCCGGATTGGAAATCCGAGGCTGAAAAAAGCCCAGCGTCCAAGGGACGCAAGATAGTAAGGGAGAACGGAGACCGAGTGGT
>JAYVVR010000084.1:0-2134 GCA_043786835.1 Armatimonadota bacterium
TAGGAAAATCACCGGGATTTCGGCTCGAAACGAAATCCCCGCAAATTTGATGGAAGCGATGCAGCGTAATGTTGGTACACTAAATAGTGTAAGGCTCAATGCTATGGAAAGGTACGTTGTCAACGGTTGATTCTTAGATTATGAACCCTTTAATTTCTCACTTCAAACAAGTGCCGATGTTCGCAGCTCTGCCGGAGGAAACCCTGAAGCGGCTGGAGCGGATCGCCGAGCAGCGCCAGTACCGCCGGCGTCAGATTGTTCACTTTGCCGATCAGCCCGGCGACTTTGTGTACTTGCTCTGCACCGGACGGGTCAAGATCGCCCGTGTTTCCGAGCGGGGCCGCGAGCTGACACTGTATCTGCTCGAAGACGGCGCGATCTTCGGCGAGACGGGCCTGCTCGGCGCAAACGAGCCGTATGAGCTGGTCGCGGAGACTTTGGAAGACTCGCTGGTTGCGGTCTTTCGCCGGGCCGACATTCTGGCTGCGCTGGAGCAGTCGTTTCTCGCCACCCGTGAGCTGCTGAAGCTGGTCAGCGCCCGGCGCATCCAGGCGGAAAATCAGGTCGCCGATTTAGTATTTTTGGAGGTCCCCAAGCGACTGGCAAAACTGCTGCTGCGGCTCCACAAAGGCCAGGGGGCACGAAACGGGCGGGTAAGTCAGGTACTGCGCGGGAAGATGACGCATCAAGAGCTGGCAAATGTCATCGGCAGCACCCGCGAGACAACCACACTGGTGCTGAACGATTTCAGGCGTCAGGGCTTGATTGACTTTCTCGGGCGCAAGATCCTCATTACCAACCGGCCCGGCCTCGAAGACCTCGTCGTCAGCGACTTGCCGCACTGAAGCGACTTGCCGCACTGATTTTGCCATGCCTGCGGGTATACTTATCCCCGTTATGCTTATTACTCTCGTTCGCCACGGTCAGTCCGAGTCCAATGCCGGACTGACCGATCACCTCGACAGCTTTCTCACCCCGCTTGGACAGAGGCAGGCCGATCTAACCGCAAAGACCCTGAGCGCAGAGTCGCTTACTCGGGCGTATGTTTCGCCGCTGCGCCGGACACTTCAAACGATCGCGCCCTTCTGTAATCTCACTGACCTTCGAGCGGAAGTCTATGCCGATATTTGCGAGTATTTTTCCGCGCATTGGCCCGGCTACAAAAATTTTCCCGGTTTGACGCCCGAGCAGATCACAGGCCAGTTTTCCTTTGCGTTCTTCGGCGAGACTTTTCCATGCAGCGCCGCCTGGTGGCCGCAAGTGCTGGAAGACGATGCCAAAATGTATGCCCGCGCCGTACGTGTCCGTGATGCACTCATTAACCTGCACGGCGGCACAGACGATCACCTGCTGGTTGTGTCTCATGCCGAAACAGTTGGGCGGCTGACCGAGGCATTCCTGCACATTGCCGATATTACCGATGAGCCGCCGTGGTCAGACAACTGCGGGGTTACACGTCTATCGGTGACAGACCCAAGCCAGCCAGCGAAAGTTTTGACCCAAAACGATACTTCGCATCTAGCAGAATTGAGTGTGAATGCGACTTGATAAAGCCCTCGTGATCGGCGGGATTTGCCGCAGCCGGGGGGAGGCTCAGACCCTGCTGGACGCTGAGCTGATTTCGGTGAACGGACGTCGCGGCCTCAAAGCAAGCGCCGAGACGGCTGAAAATGCCGTCTTAGCCCGGCACGACATTGGCCCGCGCTTTGTGTCGCGCGGGGCCTTGAAGCTCGATGGGGCATTGACGGAGTTCGGTATGAGTGTCGAGGGCCTAAACGCACTGGATGTCGGGGCGTCTACTGGGGGCTTCACCGAGTGCTTGCTTCGGCGCGGCATCCAATCGGTCATCGCGGTAGATGTCGGGCACGGACAGATGGCACCCGAAGTTGCTGCCGACCCGCGCGTTCAGTCGCGGGAAGGTGTCAACGCCCGCTCGCTTATCCCAGCGGATTTCCCTCACCTGTTTGAGATGATCGTCGTAGACGTTTCGTTTATTTCGCTGTCGCTGATTTTACCTGCGCTGGCACCGCTGCTGACTGAAGGCGGCGATCTAGTCTGCCTGGTCAAACCACAGTTCGAGGTCGGCGCGGCGCATCTCGGCAAGGGCGGCATTGTCCGAAGCATCAAAGCCCGC
>JAYVVR010000085.1:0-2133 GCA_043786835.1 Armatimonadota bacterium
GATATTTGTAGATGAAGTAACAATTGATGTGAAGGCGGGGGATGGCGGCAATGGGTCGGTGGCCTTCCGTAAGGAAAAGTTTGTACCATTTGGCGGGCCGAACGGCGGGGACGGCGGTAAGGGCGGCGATATTTATATCGAGTCCGACTCCAATCTGTCCACGCTGCTCGACTTCCGGTATCAGCGGCATTACGAGGCCGACCGGGGCATTCACGGCACGAGCCGGGATATGTCGGGCAAAAACGCGGACGATTTGACACTCAAAGTCCCTGTAGGAACGACGGCGACCGACGCAACATCAGGGCGGATTATCGCGGATCTCACCAAGCACGGCGAAAAAGCGATGATTGCGCGGGGCGGGGAAGGCGGGCGCGGCAATGCCCACTTCGCGAACTCGACACACCAAGCTCCGAAGTTTGCTGAGAACGGCGAACCGGGCGAAGAGAAAAATATCACGCTGGAGCTGAAGCTGCTGGCAGATGTTGGTCTGATTGGCTATCCGAACGTTGGCAAAAGTACGCTGATTGCCGCGCTGTCCGCCGCCAAACCGAAGATCGCCGATTACCCGTTTACGACGCTAGTGCCGAACTTGGGCGTTGTGCGCGTGGACGAGGAGCGGACGTTTGTGATTGCAGACATTCCGGGGCTGATTGAAGGTGCAAGCGAAGGCGTCGGATTGGGACACCAATTTTTGCGTCATGTCGAGCGGACTCGTCTGCTGTGCCACTTAATAGACGTCTCGGACACGTCGGGCCGGGACCCGATGGACGACTACGCGATTATTAACCGCGAGCTGGCGAATTACAACGAAGAGCTGGCCAATCTGCCGCAGGTCGTCGTGCTGAATAAGACCGATATTGCCGACCCGGAAATCGTCGAGATGCTGCGGGCTGAGTTTGCCGAGGAAGACAAGCCGGTCTTTGTGATCTCGGCAGCGACCCGCTCCGGTCTGGAACCGCTGGTCTATTATCTTGCCCAAAGACTTGCCGAAATGCCTCTGCCGGCCCCGTTCGACGACGGCATTGTGCGGATTACGCCTGAGAATGTCAAAGGCCGCCGGCCTGACCGGCGCTGGGAAGCGCATTACGACGCCGCAAACCAGTTCTACGTGGTGAGCGGCGCGGGCATTGAGCGCCTGATTGCGATGACCCAGCTTGATAACGAAGACGCCGTCAACCGTTTGCAGCGAACACTCGAAAAGACCGGTATTATCAATAAGCTGCGTACACTGGGCGCACAAATGGGCGATACGGTAAAGATCGGCAAAGCCGCGTTTGACTTCTTCGACGAAAACGCGCTGGATGTCCCGGCGGAAAAAGCGGTCTCGGAGGATTAAGAACCCACCCCGTCTCTTCCCCCCTCCCATTTCTGAGGCAGAACGCTACAAGAAGGGAGGTGAGGAACGAGGTGGGGTGGGTTCCTCTCTTATGGTTCTTAATGCAGTCCGCAAAATCGTCATCAAAGTCGGCACCAGCACGCTCACGCGCGGCAGTGGACCGCCTGACCCCGTCTACATCGCCGGTCTGGCCGAGCAGATCGCTGCTCAGCTTGACGCGGGGTGCAGCGTTGTTCTGGTCTCGTCCGGGGCCATCCGCGCTGGCATGGACACGCTGAACCTGCCGGGGCGTCCACGCTCCATCCCCCAGAAGCAGGCGGCGGCAGCGATTGGGCAGGGTTTGCTCATGCACATCTACGCCGAAGCGTTTGCCGCGCACTCTGTTCCCGTCGCCCAGATTTTGCTCACGCGCGAAGATCTACAGGACCGCACACGCTACCTGAACGCCTGCAATACGTTTGATACCCTGCTGGCGCACCGAGTCGTGCCGATTGTCAACGAGAACGACACAGTCGCGGTAGACGAGATCAAGTTTGGCGACAACGACACGCTGGCAGCACTGGTCGCGTCGCTCATCGAAGCCGACACGCTGCTGCTCTTGTCTGATGTTGCCGGACTTTACGACAGAGACCCCACCCAATTCGCCGACGCCCAGCTTATCCCGATTGTCGAGACAATTGACCGGGCGCTGGAAGAGGGAGCGGGCGGGGTCCAGTCGCTGCTTGGGACTGGCGGCATGGCGACAAAGATTCAAGCTGCAAAAATCTGCGCGAATACTGGTGTCCGAATGTTCATCG
>JAYVVR010000086.1:0-2130 GCA_043786835.1 Armatimonadota bacterium
GTTAACTGGCGAGGCAACCCGCATGAGAAGCTCTCTGGAACCGGCATTTATGGCTCCAGGCTGACGCCGCGGCGTAGTTTTGAGCTATTCGCCGAATCCGTCCATCAGCGATCACTGCCCTGGAAGTCGATAGAACTTGAGGCTGCGGCAAAACTGAGGGTGTCTGTGATGGAGCTCGTAGTCGGCAGGGCCGAACGGCTGGCTGATCTTAATGCTGAGCTGGCGCGCAGCAATGAAGAGCTCGACGCTTTCGCCTACGTTGCCAGCCACGACTTGAAGGAGCCCTTACGCGGCATTCATAAGTATGCGCATCAGCTACTCGAAAATATTTCCGCGGAAGATGAGGAAAGTCGGGTGAAGCTCGACCGGCTGATGCGCCTCACGCTGCGCATGGACAGTCTGATTGATTCGCTACTGCATTTTTCCCGCGTAGGGCGCGCCGATCTCGCGCTTGAAACTGTCGACCTGAATGAAGTGGTTGCGGAGGCGCTGGAGGTTGTCAGCTCCCGGACCCAGGACGCACGGTCTGAGATAGTCATCCCCCGGATACTGCCTGCCGACCGCTGCAACCGGGTCTGGTGCCGGGAAATATTTGTCAACCTGCTATCCAATGCCTTGAAATACGCCGGGCAGGCGGACAAGAGTATTGAGCTCGGGTATATCGAGTCAGGAGAAAGCCACCCTCGGCCCGGCTGCCCCGATGGGTCGGCAAGCCATACTATTTATTACGTAGCCGATAACGGTATCGGCATCCAGGCCAAACACTTCGAGCAAATATTCAAGCTATTCAAGCGCTTGCATGGGCGGGATGACTATGGTGGCGGCACCGGCGCTGGCTTGACCATCGTGCGCAAATTGGTTGAGCAGCATCGCGGCAAAGTATGGGTTGACTCTGTTCCGGGACAGGGGACAACCTTTTACTTCACGCTGCCGGGCGGGAACGCAGGCCACCATGGCGCTCCGTTATTTTTGGAAACTCTCTCGTTTGATGACGTTCCGAAGTTACCGGTTTGACGGAAAGCGCATTACATTACATTACATTACATTACTGGTATGACCGCTAACAACCAGGCCGGTGCAGAGCCCACGTTTAACTCACAGCATCAGCCTTACAGTACCAAGCGGCACGGCCTGACTCTTCTCAACTGTGAAGCGGAGCCTGTGCAGACTCCGGGTTGCGTTCAGGCACACGGGGCAATGCTGGTGCTTCGCCTGTCCGACTTGAGTATTTTGCAAGTCAGCGATAACGCATGGGCGGTACTCGGGCAATCTGTCGAGCAGCTACTCGGCCGGTCGGTTGTTTCGGTGATCGGTAGCGCAGGGGAAAGCCAGCTACGACTGCTGCTTGCTAAAGAGCCTACCGATTGCAATCCCGAGTATCTCCTGACGTTACCGGTCGGTGGCGCCGACGTAAGCGATCTCGACATAACCTTTCACACAGTAGACGGTATAGCGATTCTGGAATTTGAATCTACAGGCCGCAGTGGCGCAGCGCAGCCGGACTATTACGCGCTGGTCAAAAAGACGGTAGCCCGACTGCAGACAGCCGGGTCCCTACAAGAGTTTTGCGACGCGGTCGCCGACGAGATACGGGATCTCACCGGTCTGGACCGGGTCATGGTTTACAAGTTTCACGCAGATGGTCATGGCGAAGTTTTGGCAGAGAGCAGGCGAGGAGATCTGCCGTCTTGGCTCGGTCTGCATTACCCTGCCGAAGACATTCCCCGGCCTGCGCGGGATGTTTTTACGAAGACCTGGATAAGGCCCGTTCCTGATGTCTCGGACGCCCTCGCAGAACTTGTTCCGCTGGTGAATCCGGATACCGGCAAGCCTCTCAACATGACTCATTGCGCCCTGCGCGGTGTATCTATCATGTACACCGAATATCTGCGCAACATGGAGGTAGCGGCTGCGCTTACCATGGCCATCGGCGTGAAACTTGTAAACCATGACCCGGTCCAGACCGGTGAGATCTCGTATCTCATCGGCGACCGCGTCGCAAAACTGTTGTAGGGACCCGGACGTCTGCAGGCGGGCTACCGTCTTTTTAACCAGCGCGTAATAGTCCGGCTTGGCCGCACCGGTACGGCCTGTGGATTCAAATTCCAGGATCGCTATACCGTCTATTGT
>JAYVVR010000087.1:0-2127 GCA_043786835.1 Armatimonadota bacterium
GCAAAAAAGCGCGGCACTCAGAAAACCGTTTTGGAGCGCAAAGCGCCGCCGACGTTTGAAGTGATCATCGAGATTATGGAAGTGGATAAGCTGGCAATCCACCATGATGTCACGCGCACGGTAGATCGGATGCTGCGCGGCGGCCAGCCCCGCCCGGAAATCCGTATTCGGAATGCGTCCGGCCAGGTCGAAGTCATCCAGAAGTCTGATCTCGAGGCCCCGCGCCCGCCCGACCGCGACCGGACTGCGTCGCTGTTCGACGACGGCACACGCGGACGCGGCAACTTCGGCAGCAGCACGAGCTACACCGCCGAAGCATCGCCCAACCGGCAAGAGTATACAAAATCTGATTATTCACGCCCCGAATCGTCCGACACGCCGCCCTCCCGGATTGCCCCGCCGACCGCGCCCGGCGAGCCGCTCCAAAACGGCGGCCCACCGACACTCTCGAACGGCAAGCCGCTGCCGGTGACTTTGCGCGTCTTCCCCTATGGCGTCAGCCGCAGCCGTTTAGAACGCGCCATTCGGACCCTGCGTGTTTCGGCGTTCATCTCAAAAGACGTCAAAGACAGCGACGTGATTATTGCCTTGAAGGCCAATTATCGGAAAGAGCCCGCAAAACTTCAAGAGGGCATCACGCGCAACTTGCCGACGTATGTGATTAAAAGCAACACCTACATTCAGATTGAGAGTGTCCTGCGCGAGATATTTAAAATGCCGCAGGAGATTTCTGAGGAAGATGTCGCGATTTCTCACGCTGAAGAGGCCATCGAAGAGATCATGAACGACACGTCCGGCGGCCTGAACTCTTTGGAGCTTGCCCCGCAGAACTCGTTCCTGCGCCGCTTGCAGCATCAGATTGCCGAGAACTACAAGATGATGTCCGAGAGCATCGGCCAGGAGCCGAACCGGCGGGTGCGGATCAGCAGGTCGTAATGTTTGTCTCGTTTGAGGGGGTTGAAGGCGCAGGCAAAACCACGCAAATCGCGCGTCTTGCAGCTCGCCTCCGAGCAGAAGGCCGTCAGGACGTCCTCCTGACCCGTGAGCCGGGCGACGGCCCGCTTGGCACGGAACTTCGGCGGCTTGCTTTACATCCGCCGATGGGCATTTTCGTCGAGCCACGCGCTGAGCTTTTGATTATGCTGGCAGACCGTGCCCAGCATGTGGGACAAGTCATCTTGCCGCATCTTGAGAGAGGCGGTATCGTGATCTGCGACCGCTACTCGGACTCTTCGATTGCCTATCAGGGGTTCGGGCGCGGTCTGAACATCGGCGAAATCGTGTTGCTCAATGGTTTTGCAACTGGCGGGTTGTTTGCAGATATGACGGTGCTGCTTGACCTGGACCCGGCAATCGGACTGGCAAGGCAAAAAGAGCGCAATGTTATGGAAGACGAAGCGCTGCCTTTCCATAAGCGTGTTCGTGAGGGGTTTTTGACTCTGGCGAAGTCCTCTCCACACCGTTTCTGGGTAATGGATGCCTCGCTTCCGCCTGACGACGTTCACGAGCGCATTTGGAATGCCTTTGTAAACTTCCAAAAACTCCATGAAATTAATCATCGCCATTGCCCATGAACGTGACAAGCACAAGCTCGGGGATGCTTTGCTCCAAAACGGGCTGACATTTACCAAACTCGGCAGCACCGGCGGATTTCTGCGGCAGGGCAATGTGACCGTGCTGATTGGCGTGGAAGATGACGACACGGCACGGGTCATGGACATCATCAAAGGCGCCTGCCGGTCGTCGGAGGAGTTCGTCAATCTGTCGGGGCCGGCAGCCGGTATCCCTGCGCTGGGGACATTCGACCCACACCCAATCCGTGTCGAAGCCGGCGGCGCAGTCGCATTTGTGCTCAAAGTAGACAGCTTCGAGCGGTTTTAGAAAACTAAGCCCTGTAGGGTGCGCGTGGGAGCGTCGCAATTCATTGCCACGCCGAGTCCTGCCCCCGATTTAGCCATGCTCCAAAATATTCTCGGACAACCGTATGCCGTGCGCGTTTTAGAGAACGCTTACCAGGAACAGCGACTGGCAGGTGCGTATTTATTCGTCGGGCCGGATGGGGTCGGCAAAGCGACTGCCGCCAGGCAGTTCGCGAAGCTTTTGTGCGGTGCGTCCTCGGACACTGAC
>JAYVVR010000088.1:0-16417 GCA_043786835.1 Armatimonadota bacterium
GGCCAGATTGTCGGCGGTTTACTGATCCGGCGCATGGTGCGCTTGGAGGTATGAGATGGAAACCGGCACTTCCAGTGCCGGTTCTGTTCTGGGAAAATCATGCTCACTCTTACACTCATTTTTGCCTTCATCGCCGGAACCCTGCTGGCACAGGCTACCGCAAAACTGCTTGGTGCGGAGCGGCGAAAGCTGACTGTCCGGCTGGCGGCACTGCCGAAATCGCGCGACGACACACGGCGGTCGCTGGCGGAGGAACAGCAGCTTGACGGCGGCTGGTCGGAGCGGTTTTGGACGCCGTTCAGGGTGCGAGCAGCGGTATGGGGCCTGCGCCTGACACCGACCGGCGACTCGGCCCGGATTCGAAGTCTGCTAGCGCGGGCAGGAACCCCAAAGCTGGGTGTCGGGGAGTTTGCTGGCCTGCGGGTTCTTGGTGCAGCGCTCGGTGTCTTGTTTGCGGTGTCGGCGTGCTTCTGGCTGCCGCCGTCGGCGTCGTTTGGTCTGCGCGTTTTGCTGGTCGTGTTCGGGCTGACCATTGGTTTGACGCTGCCGGAAACGCGGCTGCAGCAAGCCATTCGAGCGCGGGAAACGGCAATCCGGCGGGCCTTGCCGGAAATGATTGACCTGCTGGTCGTCAGCGTCGAAGCTGGAATGAGCCTTGGCGGCGCACTGGGGAAAGTCACTGAAAAGATGATCGGACCACTGGCAGAGGAGCTGACGCAAGCGCGGACCGAAACCCAGCTTGGAAAAACACGGACTGAGGCGCTGAAAGACATGGCGGCACGACTTGAGATGCGTGAGATCAAGACCTTTGTCGCGGCAGTGACTCAGGCGGACAGCTTCGGGACTTCGATTGTGCGTATCTTGCGGGCACAAAGCGTCATGGCCCGCGCGGCCAAAATCCAGGCGGTGCGGGAGCAGGCGGCGCGTCTGCCGGTGACACTGCTGTTTCCCCTGATCTTTTTCATCTTTCCGGCGGTTTTCGTCGTTCTGCTCGGCCCAAGTCTCCTTCGGCTGACGACGGCGCTGGGCGGGATGAAATAGCGGTCCCGTAGACTTCGCGGCGTCTTTGTGCCAGAATAGGGCGTGAGTAAAGTCAAAGAAGTGAGGGCGCGGGGTGCAAAGCCGCAGGACCCGGAAGTCCGACGGGTGCGGGTCAAGACCGCCGTGAAAGAACTGGAAAAGATTGGAGCGGCGTTCTCGGTCGCCGACATTGCTGCGCGGGCGGGCGTTTCGCGGGCAACGATCTACCGCTCGCAGGATTTACGCGACTTGATCGGCGCAAAAGGCGACGGGCCGCGTGTGGTAGATGCCGCCCTGCACGAGAAGATCTGTGCCCGGCACAACACGCAAAAAACCAAAGTGCGCGACCTCCGCCGGCAGCTTGCCGAGCTCGAAGCAAGCTGGGACGAGATGCGCGAGCGGGCCAAAACCGCCGAAGCCAAACTGGCGACAGCGGAGCGCCGGATTGACCTGCAATCGATGCAGATGCGCGGCGGGGTCGGCGGCGCTTTAGATGCGGTTGCCGCGCGTCTCGGCCCGGATGAGCGCCGCCGCGCTCGGCGCGTTTTAGCCCGCGCCCTGCATCCCGACTTGTTTGCCCAAGATGCCGCCGCGTATACGCTGGCAACAGAGCTTTTGAAGACGCTGAATGCCCTTGCCGAATAAACGTGCGGCAGGAATATATTATGCCGGCGTCGAACAGCCGTCTATGCCTGATCTTCTAGTCCCCCTCTATTCCCTGCCACCCCGCGAAGAGGGCGCGGCGAGTGTCGCTGCAGACGGGATCGTCCTGCGCCGCTCGAACTCATTTGAGCTGACGCGTGTGCGGGCATTTGTCGAAGCGCACTTCTCCATAAGCTGGGCCGACGAAACAGCGATCACCCTGTCCCGTCAGCCGGTGACGAGCTTTCTGGCACTGTCGGGCAAAACGATTGTTGGGTTCGCAGCGTATGAGGCCACCCGGAAAGCATTCTTCGGCCCGACGGGGGTTGACCCGGCGTTTCGGGGACGCGGCATCGGCAAGGCGCTTTTGATTGAGTCGCTGTGGGGCCTGCACGATTTGGGCTACGCGTATGCGATTATTGGGGCTGCCGGCCCGGTCGAGTTCTACCAAAAAACCGTCGGTGCGACGGTGATTCCAAACAGCGTCCCCGGCGTATATGCGAACTTGCTGTGATGATAAGAACGTGGGAGGAAATTCCTACGCGATGGGGCGAAGCGCCTAGTAACCGCCTTCGCGGGCACAGGGTATTTACGCTCAGTTCTCTGTCCACGAAGGTGGGCATTAGGCGTCTGCGCTCATCGCATAGGACTTCAGTCCCGTGTATTCTCTTTCTCTCGTTTAACCCCAACTTATGAACATCCAAGCAGCGACGAAGAGTTATGAAGAGTGGCTTGGGGAGCGGACGACGCTTGTTCAGGCCGATTTGGACTTCAAGCATCAGCAGATGACGACCGGGGCGTTTCCGTTCCTGAGGGCGACATTCTACCGCTGGGCACAGAGATTTCCCGAGATTTGCCCGGAGCTTGCGGACGCGCCGGCGCTGCTTGCGGTCGGCGACCTGCATGTGGCGAACTTCGGCACGTGGCGCGATACCGAAGGGCGCCTCATTTGGGGCGTCAACGATTTCGACGAGGCGCATCAAATGCCGTACGCGCTGGACTTAGTGCGGCTTGCGGTCAGCGCGCTGCTGTCGGAAGGGGTTGCGAGCAAAAACGGCGCGGCCTGCGCGGCAATCCTGGACGGCTACGAAGCGGGGCTGAAAGCAGGCGGCAAGCCGTTTGTACTGGCGGAAGACAACCTTTGGCTGCGCGGTTTCGCTCAAAAAAGTCTGGCCGATCCCGGCGAGTTTTGGAAGAAGATGGGGGCGCTGCCGAAGGCCGAAAAAGAGGTTCCGCTCTCCGCCCGTGAAGGCATCGAGCATCTGCTGCCGCGCCTGCAGCCGCCGTACCGGGCACGGAGCCGCCGCAGCGGGCTTGGCAGCCTCGGGCATCAGCGTTTTGTGGGTCTTGCAGACTGGAAAGGCGGGCAGGTCGCCCGCGAGGCCAAAGCGCTGGTGCCGTCGGCCTGGCTCTGGGCGGAAAAGCGGCAGGGACCGCTCGAAATCTTGTATCAGGCCCTGCTGACGGACGCGGTCCGCTGCCGGGACCCGTATGTCGAGCTGCGCGGCGAATGGGTGCTGCGGCGCTTGGCCCCGGACTGCGTGCGGATCTCGCTGACATCCCTGCCCGACGCGAAAGACGAGCTGCGTTTGCTGCGGGCAATGGGCTGGGAAACGGCGAACGTGCATCTCGGCACGCCGGCGGCGACCAAAGCCGTGCGGCATCACCTGGATCACTTGCCGAAGAACTGGCTGGTACGGGCGGCGGATGCCATGGAAGACGCGACCGAGCGAGATTGGAAAGCCTGGTCCAAAAAGACGGACTAAAAAGACGGACTAAGAAGATGGACTAAGAAGATGGACTAAAACGGCGAGTGTGGCAAAGAACCCTGAATAATTTCCTCGAAAGTGTGCAAAAGTCCCCGGCTTGGCATGATTTCTGCACAGGAGAAGTACTGGTATGTCTCAGGCCGAGGCACCGATCAAGGAGCAACCCATGAGCGTCTCAGCTGTCAATACGAATACCGCCGTCAGCCAAACTGAGCTGCCGGCAGAACCTATAGTCCAAACCCAGCCTTCCGCCGCCGATGCTTTTCTGCGCCGTACTCTTGACGTCGCCGTTTCTCTTATTGCCCTGCTGCTTTTGCTGCCTCTCTTAGCCGTTGTCGCCCTTCTCATTCGTTTTGACAGCCCCGGCCCAGTTTTATTTGTCCAAATGCGCGTCGGCAAAGACGGTCGGGAGTTCCCTGTCTTCAAGTTCCGCTCCATGTTTACTGACGCCGAAGCCCGCCTTGCTTCCGTCCTGAATGCTAACGAGCGCTCCGGTCCCGTCTTCAAGATGCGCTTTGACCCGCGTGTCACCCGTATCGGACGTCCCTTACGCCGGTGCTCACTCGATGAAGTGCCGCAGCTTTTGAACGTTCTGCGCGGGGAAATGAGCCTGGTGGGTCCGCGTCCGGCCCTGCCGCGCGAGGTGGCGCTGTATACGCCGGAACAGAAGCTGCGCTTGTCGGTGACGCCAGGGCTAACGGGTCTGTGGCAGGTGTCAGGCCGGGCGACGTTGTCATTCGAGGAGTCTATCGCTTTAGACTTAGAGTATGTGCGTTGTCAGTCGGTGGGCCTGAACATCGTGCTGATACTCAAAACAATCCCGGCGGTGCTGACCGGACATGGAGCATACTGAACATCCCCCGGCCTCGCTCCTCGTCCACCCTCTCCTTAGGAAAGGAGAGGGTTAGGATAAAGACGGGGAGGCAGATAGCCTCCTGCGGCAGACACTTCTTCTAACACCTATGCAAGAGGTCTGTTAGGTTCTTTGTCATGACGCCTAAGAAACTGTATAAAAAGCCGAGCAGTCCCCCCAACCCCCAATAATGGGGGAGCATGAAAGGAGTGAAGGAGGCATTACGTCCTCCCTCCGGCCCCCCCATTATTGGGGGCGGGGGGGACTTCGGAATCGTTTTTATACGGTTTCTAAGGTGTTCAGAAGATTGTCCGGCCTGAACTGGCTTGAGACAAGGCCGTAAAGGAACAGCAGGGCCGACATCTCGGTTTTAGTCGGGCTTCGATCCGCTTAGCGGCTGTGCGACGATCTTCACCACGTTCCGGCTGGCGGCAGCCTCGACTGCGAGTGTGACAGCATTAGGCCGCTTCCCTTCCTCATCGAACAAAACCAGCGTGTTTTCGCCTGCCCTAAGCCAGCATTCCGGCAGGTACAGGCCATTGATTGCCACTTTTTCGGGGTAACGACCCAAATTGTGGCCGTTGAGCCAGGCGAACCCGGCGGACAGACTGCCGGTGACAAGCCGCAGGGTCGGGTGGAAACCGGACGCGCCCGGCGGTGTTGCCGTGAACTGTGCACGGTAGTAGTGTGGGCCGCTGCTTTGGCTCGCCTCCACAGGAAGCGGCTTCCAAGCCGCCGCGGACAGGCCGGCCTCGATGCCGCCGCGCATCTTCCAGCCGGCAACAAGGGCATCGTAGCGCACTGACACCACCGAGACAGGCCCGAGGCCGCCGGCACCGTCGGTGTTCTCAACCAGAACGGAAAGCGTGACCGGACGCGTCGGTGCGGCCCCGTCGAGCGGCACATCGAACGCCTCGCTCCAGCCCTCATGGCGGGCGATTCGCCTGCCGTCCAGAAACACGGTTCCGTTGTCGTCCGCCCCATCGAAGTGCAAAAGCCGGGCAACCGGGGTGCCTGCGGAGAGCAAACCGGCGGACAGGGTCGTCTGGTACCAAACGAAACCCTGCCTGCCGTGGAATACGTCGTCTCCCAGTGTAACGCCTGCCCATCCGGGTGCGTTGGAAGCAGGCGGCACCGCAGGATTTTGTCCCTCCGCCATCCTTAGGCGCCACTGGGTCAGCGGGACGCCAGCTCCATCAGTGACGCGCAGGCGGGCAGGCCCTATCAGGCCCTTGGCATCCACAAGCGCGATTGAGCCGAGATGGTTGAACAGCTTATCACGGCCTCCATGGGACGCGAGGATAGCGACCGAGTGAGCGCCGGACGTCAGCCGCAGGTCTACGACGCCGTGATGGAGGCGTGTGTCGGGAATACGGATACCGTCGAGAAAGGGGATCAGCCGGTCGCCGACGCCCTTGAACGTCAGCGCGTACTCTCCGGCGGACGGGGCATTCAGCGTGGCCCTGTACCAGGCATACGCGCTGGCGTCGCCGTCTGCGCCCATCGGCAGCGGCTCCGGGGACGCGAGCCAGCGGGCATCTGCAAACTCGGGCGCGGCCTCGGCGACCGGCTGCGCGGACCAAGGGGACAGAACGGGGGCGGCAAGCGGGGCAGGGCCTGCCGCAGGGCCGACCGCCGCGGCGGTGCCGCCCTCGGGGCCATAAATCAAGACCGACGACGACGACGTATAGGGGGTAGGCGGAAAGCTGCCGGGAGTGCTCAGGCCACACTCCGTCGTCAGGCGCAGGCGGCGATCCGCGATAGCCGCATCGCCGACGTAAGCCGGGCCGCAGACGATGCGCGTCTGCCCCCCAGCCGCCACGAACCAGGTGTGGTCAGCCAGGGCGCTGCTCATGGACAACACGCGAACAGACTCAGTGCCGGCGATGAGCCGATACTCCGCCGGGCGGTCCGCTGGATAGGAAGGCGACAGAACATACCGGCCCGCAGGGATTTTAATCCATGCGCCTGCCGTGCCCTCCGGCCTCGCCCTCGCCGGGGCCGCAAACTGCAGCTCGCCTCCGCTGCCGGGGAGGCCGTACACGACCAGCGTGGTTGCTCGGCCTTCAAGGACCGTGCCCAAAATGGATGCCGCCCCGAGCGTCAGAGTGATGTGCGCCGTCAGCGGCGCATCTTTGACGACGGGCAGGATTTCGCCGGGGGCCAGCGTCATCGGTCCGGCGGCGGGACAGAGACGTCCGTCGGTGTCTTTGAACTGGGTTTGGACAGCGGTTTTGCCGGGATTGTCCAAAAAGACCAGGCTGCCGCTCGGACTGCGGCGGGCCGTGACACGAACCGCCGGGCTGGTGGCGACGCCCTGGAACGCGGCGTCGGCATTGACGCTGTTTTCCAGGATTTCCGGGAACGAGCGGGCGAACCACGCGATGCGCTTGAACCGATAAAACAGTGGGCGCAGATCACCGGCCTGTCCGACCGCCGCGCCGTAGTCGTAGGAGGCGGCGTCCTCGTTGTTGTTGGTGTAGCCGAAGTTTGTGCCGCCGTAGGCCATGTAGTAGTTATAACCGCCGCCGCCGTAAGCCCAAATCTTCCAGGTGCGGCGCTCATAGGTATCGGCATCCTCAGGGCGGGGACCGTAATGATCGTACCATACGCTCCAAAACTCCGTCGAAAACCAGGGATTCGTGCGGCCCACGCTGTCCCAGGATCGGTCGCCCGCCGGATCACTGCCGTGGTGCAGGCCGCTGAAGAAATAAGGCACTTCCAGTCCGAGCGACAGGGCCTTGTCGCGCAGATGCGTGAAATAGCCGTTCGGCATTTCTTTGCCCCAGCCCAGCGGATGCTCGTTCTCAAGCTGCACCAGCACGACTGCGCCGCCGCGATGGATCTGGTTCGCGGCCACAATTGGCAGAAGCTTGTCCCAGAAGTGGTCCACGGCGGCCTCGAACTGCGGATTGTCTTCACGGACCAGAACGCCGGGCTTGAAGCGCAGCCAGACCGGATAACCGCCGCTGTCCCACTCGGCGCAGAAGTAAGGGCCAACCCGAACGATGGCGTACAACCCCATCTGATGCACCAGCTTCAGAAATGCGTCAAGGTCATGGTCGCCGGAAAAGTCGAACTTCCCCTCCTGCGGCTCATGCCAGTTCCAAAACGTGTAAATTTCGACACAGTTGAACCCGGCCCGCTGCAGCCGCTGCAAGCGGTCACGCCAAAGGGCGTGCGGAACGCGGGCATATTCCAGGCCCGCCGAGATCAGGGGAGTGCGCCTGCCATGCAGAAGAAATCCGCGCCCATCGAAGTCAATGGCCGCTCTGGCGGCCGGCGCCGGAGGGAAGATGCCGTCGTCGGCCCGCAGAGGCCGCCCCGTGCCGAGCAGTAAAGCCGCCCCCAGCAGGAGGAGCGCGAACCAGGTGCGGCAATCCTCCGCGAAAGAAATTCTCATGAACATCCTATCAAAAACGAACAAATATCATCAAAAACGAACAAACGCTTTCAGCGCGGCGCACTCCCGGCGCGGGGCTGCGCCGCGCGGGCGGACAGTGTATGGGCCGACTGCGGCGGGAACGATGAATGTTTCGGCGTAATGGACCACGAGCGGCGCAAACGCCTCCGCAGGACTTTCCACAGCAGCTTCCGCGCCCTCCACCAGGTTCAGAACATTGACCGTGCCGTGCGTGTCGTGCGGCACAACCGCCGTGAACCAGTGGCGACGCGTTTCAATGAACTCCAAAGCGTGCAGCCCGGTGCGCTCCTCGCGCCAGCCCGCGCCGGTGCCCAGCGGCTCCACGCGGCTGATCAGATTGGCCCGCGCCGAGTCTGCGTTATGCTTCTCGCGCAGGGATGCCCGCCCGTGGCGCAGGTTGATGGGGCGCGGCACTCTGTCCAGCCTGAGGCGGCCCCAGTCCCACAGCTAATGACAGCCCGTTTCTCATCCGGCCGGGGCCTTGACACCAGTGTCCCTTATCTGCCGCGTCACAGCAAATTCTTCTTCACGACAGTTCCTGCCGGCGAGTCGCCGACCGTGTAGCCATGCGATTCAATTTCGGTCCGCAGTGCGTCTGACTGGGCGAAGTCTTTGGCTCTACGGGCGTCATCCCGCGCCGATTTCAGCGCCATGACTTCTTCCGGCAAGTCCCCATCAGCGTCTGCCGCCGTCGGCAGCGTTTCGCGGGAGCGGGCCTCGATGTCCAGGCCCAGTACGGGGTCGAACTCACGCCAGAGCCGGTACGAGTTAGCCTTGTGCAGCGCGGCCACGGCGCGGGGCAGGTTCAGGTCGTCGGAAATCGCGTCGAAGACCGTCTGCTTTGCCGCCAGATACTCCTGGTCCGAAAGGCCGTCATCTTCGCCGATCCGCGCCTTCAACTCGTAAATCTTCCCCAGCGCTTTGGTTGCGGCGTGGAGCGAGTCCCACGTCTCGATGTTAAATGCAAGCTCCGAGCGGTAATGCGCCGTCAGGCACAGATAGCGGTAAGCGAGGGGGTCAAAGCCTTCGTTGATCAGCCGCTGAACCGTCAGAAAGCCGCCGCCGGACTTTGACATCTTGCCGCCCTGCACCGTCAAAAACGCCCCATGGACCCAGAACCGCGAAAACGGCTGGAGCGTGGCGCACTCGCTTTGCGCGATTTCGTTCGTGTGATGCACCGGGATATGGTCAATACCGCCGCAGTGAATATCCAAAGTCTGCCCGAGATACTTCATGCTCATCGCCGAGCACTCGATATGCCAGCCGGGGTAGCCCTCGCCCCACGGCGACGGCCATTTCATGATATGCGCGGGCTTGTTGGTGAACCACAGGATAAAGTCGGCGGGGTGACGCTTGCCGGCGTCAATGTTGACTTCTTCGCGAGCGCCCGCCATCTGTCCGCCTAAGTTCAGTCCCGCCAGCTTGCCGTAATCGGCGTCTTTCGCGGTGTCGAAGTAGACCCCCTCGGTCGTCTCGTAAGTATAGCCTTGCGCCTGAAGCCGCTCAATCAGCGCGATCATTTCAGCGATATGGTCGGTGGCGCGCGGGGCGACAGTTGGACGAATAATGTTCAGCTTGGCGGAGTCGGCGAAGAACGCTTCTTCGTAGACCTTGGCGACTTCCCAGGGCGACTTTTTCTCACGCTCGGCGGCGGTCGCCATTTTGTCTTCCCCGGCATCCGAGTCCGACGTCATGTGCCCGACATCGGTGATATTCATCACATGGTCAATCTGCCACCCGTGCATTTGGATTGCTCGATGAAGCAAATCTTCGAAGATATACGTCCGCAGGTTCCCGATATGCGCGTAGTTGTAGACCGTCGGGCCGCAGCAGTACATCCGCACCGTGTTTCCCTCGGCAGGCGTAAAGACTTCCTTCGTGCGCGACAGCGTATTATGTAAAACCAGAGGTGTCATGGCCTATTATAGCACATTGGAACTCACTGACTATGCAGACAAAAAAGAGCCGCCGCATCGAGTGATGCGGCGGCTTTTTCGCTGGTCTAGTTTGGGTGAGACTTCACTGCCGGACGATCTACTTCAGACGCAGGCACTCCATGCGCGATGTAGAGGGACCGGATGTACGGCTTGAGGTCAGGGGCCGCTGTCTGATACAACTTCGACATCGCTGTCCACAAGTCGGCTGTTTGCGACGGCGAGCGGGTATCAGCGTCGCGATCCGTATTCCAGAGCATTTGTGCTACTAGGTCAGCGGATGCCCGGCTCGGATGCAGTGAAAGTTGCTTCGCGGCGTCTGATAAAACAAAATCGCTGCTCGCCGGATCGGCAACTAGAGCCTGCCAAACAGGCAACGCAACCGCTTCTGGCATGGCAAACAGTTCCTCCATAGTCGTTTTGGAATTTTCTGCGGTACCCCCGCGCAGTAACTGCTGACGTAACGCCTCCGCTTTCGCATGCACTAAACCTGGGTTGCTTGCTGTGACTGTGGTTGTGAAAGCAAAGTCTTTAGAAGAAGCAAAATGGTTAGTTGCCTCCATTGCTGAATCCCCACTATTTTCTGGCTGCATCACATAATCAAGTGATACCTTAACCTGAAGGCTATATTGCCCTGGAACCGTCGGGGAAAGAAAATCACTCGCTACTATGTCGCCTTCAAGTCTCCCGCCAGGCGAGAGCGTTCGTTCCGCAGGCTGATACAAACCCTCTGGTTTCCGCACTTGCGAACGTGGCTGGGATACCGCTCGCAGTAGATGACCTCCAGCATCAAAAGAGCGAATACTATACCAGTCCCTACCAGTATCGCCCACAAAAAACGTGGCCGCTTCCGAAGGGGACTCATTCACCACCGAGTAGTGGATCAAAACCGGCTCTCCGGGAGCGAACTTACTAGACGAGACAAGGCGCATCTCCGCATGAAGTGGTCCTGCCGGCGCGTTGTCACTGTGAACGCGCTGAACTAAGGCCATTCCTAAAACTGACGCACAAGTGAAAGTCAGGGTCGTTAAAACAAATTTATGGTTACTCATTTTGTCCTCCTTACGGTAGTGGCTTCTCGACGTGAGCGCCAGATTTCTTGATATAGAAGATACTAGGATTCAAGGAAACTCCTTCTTGAATGTTTCCAGCATCAAAAAGCACCGTCCCTTTTTCGCCGGTGGCAGAGTCGTTGAACTCGTACTTCTGAGGGGCAGTAACGGTCAGCACAGAATATGGTGTTTTCGTGGGCCAGACAGAGTGTATGTCAAAGGTTGCGCCTGTCGTCGGCGTCGCATGACTTATTTCTGGATTACCCAGTTCATAAGGTAGTGTTCCATCCCCTATGTTGGGATCGGGAGCAATTGGGGGACTTGTTGGCCGGTAGTAAGGGCCGCTACTATCTGTACCGAAAGTGCCTGAATTGCCGGTATAGACAACATATTCGTAGATGTCAATGCCGTTCAAGTCACCAAGATTGCCGTCAGTGGACGACCACTTGTACCGAAAAATTAGCCGATAGCCGGTATAGTCTGCATAACCCCCAGGAGTAGTATCCGGGCTGCTTAGGGTGATTGATGGGTTGTACCCGGCATCGCGCCAGTGGTACGGCTGTGCGTGGATAGCGAGGGTGACGGTGCCTATGGAGGCATTGGCACCGCCGCCGCCCTTCGCGCCAGGCCCGCCGGTCGCAGACGCGGTTAAAGTCAGGGTGAGCGACAGCGTCTTGGGGTCCAACGACTTAAACCTCGCCGTCAGCGTATCGGAAGTGCCGGGGTACTGGGCCTTCGGGTCGAAAGGGTCTCCAAAGCCGTCATTCGCTTGTCCCGCCTGGAGCGGGCCACCGTTGTTGGCGTAGTATCCGGTAGCGGAGGAAGACACGCTGAACATCAGGCTTGGCGGCGGCGTGTTGTCGGAGTTGGTGTCGGCGGTCCAGGTTCCTGTCAAGACGATGGTCAAGGTTGCCGTCGCAGAGTAGGACGGGGGAGTTCCGAAAGAGTACGAGCCACTAAACCAGCCGCTTGCGGAGGGTCCAATGACTGTGATAGGGTTGAGGCTCACGGTGCCTGTGGGTGGCGTGTAGGAGACCGGGGTGCCATTGGCGCTGGCGCTGCCGGAGGAACCGTCGAGTTTCAAGACCCAGTGGCCGGCATGAGCGGGTGTGGGCAGGAGTGCCACTGCAAGGCAGGCAAGGCTAAGCATGGGAACGGCTCGCGCCAGGAAGCGCGGGAGGCCAGGAAGCGCGGGAGGCCAGGAAGCGCGGGAGGCCAGGAAGCGCGGGAGGCCAGGAAGCGCGGGAGGCGGGCAAAATTGGTTTGGAATGTGTCATGGACGGACTTTCCCTTCTGTCGCGGTGCGGTACCCGGCTGTCGCGCAATCGTATCACATAATACTAACTTTGTCAAGAACTATTTTTGGCGCATTCTGGCCACATTCCTCGCCGGGAGCAAGGACACTGCCGCCGGTGCGGAGGTAGTCGGCGAAATACTCAGGCTGGCCGGCGGCGAGGAGGCGGGAACACGCAGCCTCGACATCGTATTCTAAGCGTATTTGTTCGGTCGTGACCTGGTCGTCGTCAATGGTCAAGACGCAGTAGCCGGCGCGGGGGTCGCCGTCTTTGGGCCTGCCGACACTGCCGGTGTTGACGAAATGCACCCCATCGACGACCCGGTGATAGGGGACGTGGGTGTGGCCGAAGACGATTATATCAGCGTGAGCATTGTTGCGCCCGCCTGCCGTAAACTTCTGCAGGTAGGCTTCCGAGCGGGTCTCGAACAGGTACTCGGTGGTGGATGTCGGGGAGCCGTGGCAGAGCAGGATTCGCTTGCCTTCGCTCTCGAAGCGGATCTCGCGGGGGAGGATCCGCAGCCAGACTTTATGGGCGTCAGTGGTATGCTGACGTGTCCACAAAAACGAAACCTCACTCATTTTGATGTCGAACGGCTTGACATAATTGCATCCGCAGGTGCCTTTATTGAAGCCGACGCCTTCGTCGTAGTTGCCCAAGACCGTCGGGCAGTCTAAAAACATGACCAGTTCCTGCGTCTCGTTCGGCTCCGACGCGTAGCCGCCAATGTCGCCGAGGCAGTAAACGCCGTCATAGTCATTGTCCCGGATATGGCTCGCGACCTCGCCCATAGCCGGGAAGTTCGCGTGGATGTCCGAGAAGACCGCGAGTTTTGCTGCCATTGTGGTTCTCCTAATCGCCGTTTGCACTAGATCGGCGCCGCTCATTAAATCGGCGTCGCTCATTAAATCGGAGTCGCTTCCGTCACAATCGGCCCGGCCCCGCCGAAATAGCGGCGCTGGAAATAAAACGCGACATTGACCAATCCAACAAGAGCAGGCACTTCCACCAGCGGTCCGACCACCGCTGCAAACGCGGCCCCGGAGTTGATACCGAACACGGCAATCGCGACCGCGATCGCCAGCTCGAAATTGTTGCCTGCCGCTGTGAACGACAAAGTCGCCGTTTGGGAATAATCCGCGCCCAGCTTCCGCCCCATGTAAAACGAGACGAGAAACATGATCGCAAAATAAACGCATAGCGGGATCGCAATCCGCACGACGTCCATCGGGATACGCACGATATACTGCCCTTTAAGCGAGAACATGACAATGATCGTAAACAGCAGCGCGATCAGCGTAATCGGGCTGATGCGCGGGATAAACTCTTTCTCGTACCAATCCCGGCCCTTTGCTTTCACCAGCAGGAGGCGCGTTAGCATTCCCGCAGCGAAGGGAATGCCTAAGTAGACCAATACGCTCTGGGCAATCGCGCCCATGCTGATGCGGGACAAGTCCACGCCAGCGAAATGGACGCCGAAAATCGGTGGCAGCACTTTCAGGAAGACGTAAGCGTACACGGAGAAGAAAAGCACCTGAAAGATGGAATTCAGAGCGACCAGTCCGGCAGCGTACTCGCTGTCGCCGTTCGCCAGCTCGTTCCAGACCAGCACCATGGCGATGCACCGGGCCAGACCAATTATAATCAGCCCGACGGCATACTCCGGCTTGTCGGCCAGTAGCAGCAGCGCCAGTGCGAACATTAAAATCGGCCCGACCACCCAATTTTGGACCAGCGATAGGCCCAGAATGCGTGTGTTGCGAAATACTTTGCCAAGCTCTTCGTACTTGACTTTCGCCAGCGGCGGGTACATCATCAAAACGAGGCCGATGGCAATGGGAACCGAAGTTGTGCCGACCGACAGGTGCGTGATCGCCTGCGAAACGCCGGGAACAAGGTCGCCGAGGCCGACGCCGAGCAGCATTGCCAGGAAGATCCAAAGAGTCAAGCCGCGGTCTAAAAACGAGAGCCTGCCGGTCACCGAAGGGTGGCACGTTTCCACTGTTACTGCCATGGGAGAGTTCGCTTTCTTTATGCCGACTAGCAGCAGCCGGACGGCCCGCAGCCGCAGCCGGTGTCCGCTCCCGCCGCCATTGTGAGAGGGGGCAGGCAAATGTCTTTCGCCAGGCAGTCGGTGTGCTTTGTCGTCAGGTTCAGGATGACTTCGTCGTCGGTGACCGTATAGCTTGCCACCGGATACTGCGAGATAGTCGCATCCTCGTATTCGATTTCGATGTCTAAGTCTTGATTGTCCGGCAGCGCTTTCTGAGCGAGGTTCAGCACCCCTGCCATTTTGCCCGCCAGCAGCCGGTGTTCGGTGTCGGTATATACCCATGCCTGAAGCTGACAGGTATCGGTTGTGTGCATCTCGCCGCCGCAGTCAATGAACCGCTTCTGGACATGGGCGACTTCGGTAATGTGGAACGAGATCGGAACGGCCTCCCGGTTAGGGAGAACAAGCCGGAACTGCTTGCCGGCGTGTGCTTGCAGCAAGTCTTTAAATGCGCTGAGTTTCATTTTCTTTTCCTGTTTCTATTCTTTTCTGTCTATTTTTAGTCGCAGCAGTCGGTGTATTCGGTCTCGGTCAGCGAGCGGCTGAGATAGACGGCAAGCCGGCTGCTGGCGTCCGGGTTCACGCCGCAGACCATAGTTTTGCCGCGCCGCTCCATCGTAATAAGACCCGCCAAACGAAGCTCTTTTAGGTGGTGCGAAATTGTTGAATTGATTTCGGGCTGCCCTGTGAGATGACAGCAGACTTCTCCTGCCGTCGGTCCGCATTCGCTGCGAACCTCGCCATCCGCGCCGACGGCCACAGGGCAGCACTGGACACGCAGAAAATCAAAGATGCGAAGGCGGGTCGGGTCGCCGAGCGCCTTGAACATCAGCGCCATATCAGAGAAAGACGGTTCTGGGTTGCTCATATCTTTTAGTGTAATTCCTAAGTTTCGCGAAACTGCGAAACGAGTGTACCGTGTGGCGCAAAGAATGTCAAGTGTTGCCCAGCTTCTAAGGAAGAAGCCCCCAATACTAGCCCCCAATACTAGCCCCCAATAATGGGGAATCGGATAAGAAGGGCGAACACGGGGGGGGGGCTTCTTCTCTCCATGCCTGCCCTTCTTATTTTGTGCCCGCCCTCTTTAGCCTTCTGCCGTTTTAGGGCGAGCGAAATTTTAGGGCGAGCGAAACTTTTTGCCGTCTTTCTTCAGCGGGCGGATCGGCTCGGTCAGCGGCTGATACATGGCGACATAGCTTTCCCAGGCCCCTTTTTCGTAAAGATCATGAAAGAACAAATATTGCTGCGCCCAGCCGGCCATCGAGCCGAACCGGGTACGGAAGTCGTTACCGATGGTGTTGTATGTCGCTGTAGACAGCGTTTTGGACGTTAGGGTGTCGGAAAGATAGTGGCGCTGGGCGATCTGCCGGATATGCGTGTCTACAGGGACGGCTTCGTCTTTGTCCAAAGAAAACAAACATACGCAATCGGCGATTTTGGCCCCGACACCCGGCAGGGCCATCAGCGCGGACTTCGCTTCGTGATAGGGGCGCTTGCGAAGGCCCATCAGCCAGGAGACGCCGCCGTGGGCCATGACCGCCTGCGCGGTTCCCTTGACATAAGCGGCCCGGTAGCCGAGGCCAAGCGACGTGAGATGGGGAATGGAAGCTTCCGCGAGGCGATGCACCGGAGGAAACGCCGGGTGGGTCAGCCCGGCCACTTCGCCGGGGTAGGGATCGCCGTATTCGCGGCAGAGAGCGGTCACGGTCCGCCGAATCCGGTACAGCGGCGCGGCGGAGGTGCAGATGAACGAGAATAAACACTCGGCGGGGTCCTGCCGAATGATCCGCAGGCCGGCGAAGTCGGCCATTGCGGGCCGGATATGGAAGTCCTCGGCGATAAACTGCGCGGCCAGAGCAGGCAGGTCCACGTCAAGCCGGAAGTAGTCGCGTACAAGGCCAAGATCGTGTGCCTTGGGAGAGGTTTCGTAGAAAACCGCTTCATCGTCCTGCCACAGCCGAAGGAGCTGCTGGGAGACTTTGCCGGTGTCGGGGTCGGTGACAGGCAGGAGGCAGGCCCACCAGCCATCTTTGTCGAGCCGCCAGCGGAAGGTCTGACCGCAGATCACGGTGTAGTCAATTTGGAATTCGTCAATCGGGCAAAGAAATGTTGCGTAAGACATACCCGATTGTACGGCATCGGCACGGGACTTGTCAAACCGGGTTAATGTCCCTGATGTTGCGTCAGATACTTTAATTGCCAGTCCTTAGCTTGCTCCGCCGTCGGGTTTGCCGGCATCTCATTTAGAGCCTTCAGCAACCTCGTTGCCCCGTGATGCACACCGTATGTATCTTTGCCGCCACTACGGTCATAAGTCCATTGGATCTCAGTGCGGCCTTCCGCAAACTTGCCTTCATGCAGCAGGCAAAGCCCAA
>JAYVVR010000089.1:0-2124 GCA_043786835.1 Armatimonadota bacterium
GCTCCATTTACTCTAAAGTACCTGTCTTGTTGGTCGAGATGTGTGTTTTAACAAACCCAAACGACGAAGCGTTCATTGATAACGACGAAGGTCAGAAGCGAATAGCGCAAGCAATAGCTGACGGCGTGACAGCCGCATTGCAATCGACGGTGAAGTGATCGTGACTTATGATTGTGACTTATGATCAGCCGTGTGTTTGGGTTTTGTTTGATTTTGCCGATTGGCTGTGGTAAAATTGTGACATATGGATATTGCAAATCAAGGTGAGATTTTCGTCACCCATGGTGACCTTACAGAGATAACTGCGGACGCGGTCGTGATCCCTACACGTGTCGAACAGTTAGGGCGTATGGCACCGGCCTTCCGCAAGCGTTTCCCTGATTTCGCATTCCGCTATCATCAGGCGCGCAAGGAACATGCGGTGCCTCAAGAAGGACTGCGCGCTGGCCGCGCGTTCTGGATCCCTTTGTGCGATGCGCGGGAGGCCGCCGAATGGGAAAGGACCGCAGGCCCAAGGCCCCCATTCGGAGTTGCTGCTGTCCAAGTATTCGATATCCAAGCCAAAAAGCCTTCTGACTGGACAGCAGATCACCCCGCCTATCGGGCGGCCAGCGGCGCAATCTGCGCCGCTGCAGAGGCATTACAAGCACTGCGCGCATCCCTGCCCGGCGGGGCCGAACGGCGCTTTCTGCTCGCCGTTCCTGCCCTGCGCATGGGCGGCGGTGGGGACCGCGCCACTCCCCTCCCCGCCGCTCGGCTCCAGATCCAGGCGGCACGCGCGGCACTGGCTGTCTACCCCGGCCTTGACATCGTCTTCGTCACTTACACACCCGACATTTACGAGGTTTATTTAGAGGCTCGGCGGCGGGAGAGCGCAGCACCGACTGTCGATGCTGCAGACTTGCCGAAAGCCTGGCACCAGCTCACGGCGGCGGCGCGCGGCGGCGAATGCGTCGTTTTTGTCGGGTCCGGACTGTCCCGCGATGCCCGCGTCACAGGCTATAAGGAACTCATCCAGCGGCTGGCCTCCGACCTCCAGTTGCCTCAGCCGAAGGACGATCTCGATTCGTACTTTGACCTCGCTCAGTGGCACCGCGAGATGTTCAAAGAGCAGCAGCAGGCGCTCATCAAAGACTACTTTGGACGATCTTCCGCCAAGCCGACGCTGGCGCACTACTTACTCACGTCCCTGCCGACGTCTTTCTTCATTACCACCAATTACGACGACCTGCTGGAAGCGGCGCTGAGGGGCCAGCGACGCGAACCGGAACGGGTCGTGACCGAACAAGAGGTAGCACGGACGGGCCGTCAGCGCGCCACCTATGTGGTCAAATTCCATGGCGACGCGGACGCGCCGGACAGTACCGTGCTGACCCGGGATGACTACGACACTTTCTTTGAGCGCCCGAGGGGCCGGGCGATGGCAGCGCTGCTGGAAGGATTGCTCCTGAACCAGCCCTTTCTCTTCGTGGGCTACAGCCTCCGTGACCCGAACTTCCGGCAGATCTATAACCGCATCGCCGGCCTGCTCAAGGACTCGAAGCGCCCTGCATTCGCGACAACTTTCGAGCCGGTCACGGAACATTCCCGTCAGCAGTGGCTTATCAAGGGACTGCACCTGATCGAGGTTCGCGACGACGGCGCCGGGCAGACTCATTTCCTTTGGCGACTACTGGACCAACTCGCCACCAGCGCTTCCGGCGGCGAGCGTCTATTCCTGGCTGAGGGTGCACGCCAGTCGGAGCCGGCACGCGGCCCGGTGTGTGACCTGAGGCAGGCACTGATCGTCGGCGTCAGCGACCAAGTCAAGCGCATACACCGCAGCCGCCGAGGCCTCTCGCTTACCGAAGTGCGCCAGACAGCGCGGGTACTTTCGTTCCTGACGGAGCAAGGCTGGCGGCCCCAGCAGGTGACACTCCCGATGCTATGGTGGCGGCTTGCAGAGCGCCTCGAGGAGTGGGGCCTCGCCCAGAAGAGCGGCGCCGGGCTCATACCTGCGGAGGCGGAGGAACTCAGCAAGGAGGCCCGCGAAATGCTGGCGAGCGCGCTACGCCACGCGGAGGGGTTGCCACGGATCAGAAAGATGCGCGCCCAGAGGGAGTTTCTGGCCGAGGATGCAAAAGG
>JAYVVR010000090.1:0-6185 GCA_043786835.1 Armatimonadota bacterium
ACGGTCGGTCAGGAAGCACTGATCCGGTTTTATGTCCTGCACGTCGCGATTTTGCCGGTGATTATGTTCACGTTCATCCTGTACCATATGTGGCGCATCCGTAAAGATGGCGGCATTTCCAGCCCGAAAGAGTCGCCGGAGTAGGATGCCGTGCGTTTATTGTCTGCTGTTTTGTGGCTTGCTGGCCTGCTCGCGGTTTCCGGCCTTGCGCTGATGTTTCTGTATTTTCCTGAATACACGAAGCTGGTATCTGGTTATACCGCGCCGCCCGGTATTACTGTAGGGAGTATCTTTCGCGGTGCCCATTTTTGGCTCGCGCAGCTGATTGTTTTGGCCGCGCTGGCTCATGGGGTGCGCGTTGTTTTTGTCAAAACGAACCGGCCGCGTCTCGGATGGGCATTAGCGGTAACGACTGTGGCCGGGCTGCTTTGGTTCACTGGAATGCTCCTGCCGTGGGACCGCCTCGCTAACTGGCTGCCGGTCTGGGCGGGGGGCTTGCTCGGCGTCTACTGGACACATATGCTTGCTTTGTCCCTGCTTTTGCTGCTTCTGATGATTGCGTATTTTGGCTGGCTGCGCCGCGACCGTGCACGAAACTAGGTCTTAAACTATGAAACGAATACGCGAAGAAGAAATCTTTCCGCGCAACCCGAACAAAACCTATGGCCTCATGGAACTGGTCAAAGGCTCGTCTACGCGCGTTGACCGGGGACCCGACGACATGGTGTCGTCATGGCCGCACCTGCTTATCCGGGAAGCCGCCCTGTTCGCCGCCTGCTTTGCGGGCATTCTGGCGCTGTCCGTGTTCGCCCCGCCGCCGCTTGAGCTGCAAGCGAATCCGCAGAAACCGCCGAACCCAGCCAAAGCCCCCTGGTACTTTTTGGGCCTCCAAGAGCTAGTCGCGTATGACGCGTTCTGGGGCGGCCTCGGCATTCCGGGTCTTGTCGTGATCGGCCTGATGGCGATTCCGTATATTGATCGCCACCACAGCGGCATCGGACGCTGGTTCGCCAAGAGCCGCCGCATGGCCTGCACGCTCTGGACTTTGTATGTGATTGCGGTCATTGTGCTGATTATTATTGGAACCTACTTCCGTGGCCCGAACTGGGCCTGGTTCTGGCCGGGCAATATGCCGAAAGAAGTGCAGTAAGCTATGTTCGGTTTTAAGTCAATGGTCGGGAAATTCGCGTTTTGGAGCGTTGTGCTTCTGGTGCTTGTCGTCGTCACCGGCGTCAAGTCTGTTTGGAACAACCAGAATGCCGACACCCATGAGTTCGGTTACTGGCAAAACCAGTACAAGAACGCGGCGGCAGCATTTGCCGACTCACCCGAGACGAAAGATGCCGCGCTGAGCGCACCGATTGAAGTCAAGCAGGTCACCGTGCTTCAGTTCCCAACCCTGCTTGCCGACGGCACCCAGCAGCAGCGGGTAGACCGCTGCCAATCCTGCCATGTCGGCCTGCTTGACCCGAACATGACGGCGGAAAAGCTGATTAAAGTCTTGGACGACAAAACCGTGCCGACCGCCCAGGTTGCCGCGTACCTGAATGACCCCGCCCACGCGAAAACTTTGGACACCATCAAAACGCTTGGTGCTCACCCCGGAATGCAAACGGGCAAAGGAGATTTAGGTGTCATTCACGGCGCGAAGTTCTCTTACGGGGTCACAACCGAAGCCAGTCTGACGCCCGATGACGCGTCGGACTACCAGACCCAGAAGATCAACTTAAAACAGCATCCGTTCCCGACCTTCGGCTGCACCACCTGTCACTACGGAACCGGGCGCGAACTCATCCAAAACTCCGCGCACGGCTCCCCTGAACATTCGCAGGCCCCGCTGCTTGCGGCGAAGTACATGGAAGCCGCCTGCGCCCAGTGCCATGCCCAGTATAATATCAAGACGTTCAAAATCGCTTACCAGCAGCCGCTGACCGCCGAGCGCATCGTCAAGATCCTCGACGGCGCGGATGTCTCCGCCGACCAGATGCCGACGTATCTCGCAGACCCGAAAAACGCGACTACTGCCGAGACGGTTAAGTATGTGGCCGGTGCGCCCCAGATGTCGACAATCGCTCATGGCGAGGCGCTGTTTGCGTCGCAGGCATGTTACGGCTGCCACAAGATTGCCGGCTTCTCGAAGGGAAACATTGGTCCGGAGCTGACGTATGAAGGCTATGTCGCCGGCGGCACCACCAAAATCGCCCACCAGCTTTGGGACCCGCGCTACCTGACCGAGAGCTGCGTCATGCCCTATTTCTTCGCCGCTCGCAAAGTGAATACTGACCTGCCGTCTACCGGTGTTGTCGGCAACCCGGACGCCGGCATTGAAACAGTCGACAAGCGCTCTTTGACGATCCAGGCCGCGCCGGTCACAACTGAAGGGTCATCGTATTACGATGAAGATGTGTCAGAGAGTCTGAAGCGGCACGGCTATGTTGCCGACGGCTCTCGGCAAAAGGACGTAGATGCGCTCGTGACATTTGTCGCGTCCCAAACCGGCCAGAACTATGCCAGCAGTCAGGCGAGCCGGTTCACAACCATTGCCGCCTATGACATCGCGCGTCCCGCCGAAGTCGTCCCGAGCGTCGCGGTCGGCAAGCAGCTCTTCGCATCCAACGGCTGTTATGCCTGCCACTATATCGGTGACCCGAACAAAGCGCACATCACCGGCGACCCGAAACTCGGCAAAGGCGGCATTTTCGGCCCCGAGCTATCGTGGGAAGGTACGCGCCATTCGCAGAAATGGATGACCGAGCATTACAAGAATCCGCAGGCATTCGTGCCGGGGTCCATCATGCCGATCTTTCCGCTCTCGGACACGCAGCGCGAGGCCCTTTCGATGTATGACGGCTCGCTGCGGCCCGCAAACGCGAATGCCCGGCCCGTCTCGCCCGACCAGGACCTGCCGAAAGATTATAAATCGCAATAAACCCGCGTGAAAGTCCTGCCCTGAAGGGCAGGCCTGTGGGCGCAGACGCCAACCGCCCTGAGGGCGCAAAGAACCTCTTTACGGTCGCAGACCGATTGGCCGAAGGCCCACAGACCTGCCGTTTACGGCGGGGTATCAGCAACGAAGGACAGCAATTATGGCACAGGATTTAAAGCCCGAAGACCCGCACAAAGACAGCCCGACCCCATCAGGCTTCCATTACTACGCGGGCGGCGAAGTCAAAGAGTTGGAAAACACGCCGGTCAGCCCTCTGCTGTGGGGACTGTGGAGCGTCGTGATTTTAGGGGCCATCGGCTACCTGATTTTCGGCGGCGCACTCGGCCCGCATCTCGGCGGCGGCTTCAAGCCGACTTCCGGCTCAACCGCGAGTCTCGCCGCCATCCAGAGCGATGTCAACAAAAACGCGATGGGCAATGCCGAAGGCGCACGGGCCGCTGATATGTCCCAGCTTAAGCCGTTTGTGGGTCACGAATCGCTGGCCGCGGCGGTCTCGAACGGCTCCAATATCTACCAGTCCTACTGTATCGGCTGCCACGGTCCGAACCAGGACGGTAATGGGGTCAACGCGTCGGCGCTGAACCCAAAGCCGCGCAACCTGCACGATGGCCCGTTCATGCGCGAGACCTTAGACTACCACCGAATCAACTATTCACTGCATTACGGCGTTCACGGAACGGCCATGCCGCGCTGGGAAAACACGCTCTCAGAGCAGCAGATTCAGGAAGTGATTGCGTATGCACTGAGCCTCACCTGGACCATGCCTGCTGATGCGGGAAGCGTCGAATCCGCAAAGAAGTCGCCGAGCAACTCGACCACTGGCACTGCCGGAGGCTCGACTGTCCAGGGCGGCAGCGTCTCGTCCTCGCCCGCACCGCTGACGCCGATTATCAACGGCAACCCAGAAAACAGCAGCACCGCCCCGCCGTCCCAGTCCGGCCAGCCTGCCGGCGTTGATGTGAAGTCTTTAAAAACGAATGCTCCGAGCGGGAACGCGATGCCGGGCGGGGGGATGTAAGAGTCCCCTCCCCAGCCCCCAATAATGGGGGAGCATGATAAGAGCAGAAGCAGGCTTCCCTGACTACTCCGGCTCCCCCCATTATTGGGGGCTGGGGGGCATGGTTCCGAAAGAAAACAATTATGGCAGTTCAGCAGATCATGAAAATGCGGCCCACTGAAAGCGGGGCCGAGCGGATTGAACACGAAGATCTTGCTGCGAAATGGGCCATGTGGTCCGGCGTAGCATTCTTAGTTCTGTTCGGCGTCTTTGGCGTCGTCGCCGCGTTCAAGTTTATCATTCCAGACCTCTTTTACGGGTTTAACTGGCTCTCTTGGCCGCGCATCCGGCCTGTTCATGTCCAGGGCATGATCTTCGGCTGGCTCCTGCCCGTCTTTATGGGGTTGTTCTACTACATGGTCCCGCGTCTGTGCGGCACAAAGCTGTGGAGCGAAAAGCTTGGCATTGCGACAACGCTTGTCTGGTCGGTCGGCGTTTTGATTATGATACTCGGCGTCCTGAACCCGATGGATTCAGTCAACCCCTGGATTATGACCAAAGGCAAAGAATACGAAGAATGGCCTGTTCTTTCCAGCATCTTCATCTTCGGCGGCTGGGTCATGCTGATGGTGAACTTGCTCAAGACATTTGCCCGACGGACCTACACCCAAATGTATGTCGCGCTCTGGTACACGATGGGCATGCTGATGTGGACGCCATTTGTGTACCTCATCGGCAACTGGCCCTCCCAGCTTATTCACTCGGCGGCATTTATGGGCCTGAACGACGCGAATACGAACTGGTTCTACGGGCATAGCGTGGTCGGCCTGGTGGCGACGCCCGGCGCACTTGCGGTCGCGTACTACTTCCTGCCGAAAACGACAAATGCCCCGCTTTACAGCCACAAACTGTCGCTGATTGGGTTCTGGTCGCTTGGCGCGATCTATATCTGGAACGGCGCTCACCACATGATCTATGGGCCGATCCCATACTGGCTGCAAACCGTCGCGACAATCTTCTCGTTCCTGCTGTTTATTCCAGTGCTGTCGGCGGTAACGAACTTCTTCGGCACCATTCGCGGCGAGTGGCATCAGCTCCGGTCGAACGTCCCGCTGAAGTTCTTAATTGCGGGAACCGTGTTTTATCTCTTGGTGTCCACGCAGGGCTCGTTCCAGGCGCTGCGTTCGCTGAACGCGGTGACGCACTTCACGGATTGGGTGATCGGCCATTCACACATGGCGATGTTCGGGTTTGTGACGTTTTACGCTTACGCAGGCTGCTATTACGCCCTGCCGCGCATGTACAAGCGTCCACTTTACTCGGAAGGTATGGCCGACTGGCATTTCTGGCTGTCGTTTGTCGGCTTCATTCTGTTTAGCACTGCGCTCTGGATCGGTGGCTTCAATCAGGGCATGGAGTGGAACAACCTCAATCTGCCGTTCATCAAGACCGTGGACGACATGAAACCGTTCTGGCACATCCGCGCTGCTGGCGGGACACTTATGCTCATCGGCATGTTCCTATTCGCGTTCAACTTGGTTATGACGGCGACAATGCCAATCGCCACGACTTCCGATGACGGCGGTGAGCTTGGGATTGAAGACCCGTCCCGGACGCCCAGCACCCTGACGGCACGGGTGTAGGAGAAAGAACCCCTCCCGCTCGTTCCCCGCTCCCTCCCCTGTTAGGGAAGGGCTAGAGAATAATTCAGAACGGGCATCGGGCGCTCGCGTTTCTCGCTCCTAACTCACTCTTTGCCTTTCCCTAACAGGGGAGGGAGCGAGGAACAAGCGGGAGGGGTTCTAAAAGACCTGAAGTAATTAATTATGCTGCAAATTCTCATTCCAATCCTGTTCGTCGTGCTGGTCGGGACACTACTTCTCATCTTGAAGCAGGTGCCTGAAAAAAGCGCGATGCTGACCGGCCTCGGCATTCTGATGACTTTTGTGATCGGCCTGACGTTTACGATGCTCATCCCATCGTTTAACGAAAACTGGTCGCAGAACACGGCGAAGAACCCGGAGCGCTATCACGCCATCTACTCGACCTCCGAGCTGGCGGCGGCGGACGCGGCAAAGCGAACGCCCGCGGCATTCACCGGCGACGTTGCCGGGCAGCCGTTCGGTCAGCTTGTCGGCTACACGACGCAGCAGGAGCGCGGACGCCGTATCTGGCAGCGTGAAGGCTGTATGTACTGCCATTCCCAGCAGATCCGGCCACTCGCGAACGAAATCAAGCGCT
>JAYVVR010000091.1:0-2122 GCA_043786835.1 Armatimonadota bacterium
CTTTATACGCAGAAATGCTGGACCAGGAGCCGTATACAAAAACACGGGGCTGAACCCCCGTGCTTCAAAATGCAAACTCCCGCCTTCGCGGGCGAAGATTACACAACATCCATCCGATGCCCGCGGAGGCAGGGAATTGCCCTTCAAAGCACGGGGGTTCAGCCCCGTGTTTTCCCCCGTATCTCCCCTCTTCTCCTGCCCCTCTTCATCGCTTCAGTGCCTTTTCCAAATGCGGCTGGATATGCCAGAAGTCGCGGAACGCTTCGTACTCAGCGGACGGCGGCTTCGGCGTCGAGCCGGGTCGCTTCACGGCACGAATGAGTAAATTTTTAGCGGTATGTTCCAGAGCAATAAACTCCAAGATCTGGACCGTGTAACCGGCGCTCTCCAGCAGACTTGCCCGGACACTATCGGTCACGAGCGCGGTCAAGCGCTCTTTCAAGATGCCGTGCTTCAGTAGCGGGCGCAGGGTCTCGTTTTGGAGCTGACCGAACAGCTCGTGCTGGCAGCAAGGCACCGATAAAATCACCGACGCGCCCCACTGGACGGCTTTCGCGAGGGCATCGTCGGTCGCCGTGTCGCAGGCATGAAGCGTCACGACCATGTCTAAATCGCCGTCAATTTGGTAACCGTCAATGTCGCCGACCGCAAATGACAGGCCCGCGTAGCCCAGCTCGGCGGCGGTCTTCGCGCAGAACGCAACCACATCATCTTTCAGGTCCAATCCGACCATTGCAACATCCCGCCCCTGCACAACGGCGAGATAGTAATACAAAGCAAACGTTAGATACGCCTTGCCGCAGCCGAAATCCACCACTCGCAATGGGCCATCTGCCGGTAGGCTGCTGGCGACATCGTCCACCATTTCCAAAAACCGATTGATCTGCTTGAACTTGTCCCGCTTCGCCGCGACCACGCTGCCGGCGGTGGTCATGACGCCTAAGCGAACGAGAAAGTCCACGGGCACATCTTCCGGCAGCAAATAGTTCTTTTGACGGTTGTGGGCGAGCGGCACGGCGGCAGGCGGAGCCATTTTTGCGGCTTTATCTGTCTTCACCATCAGCGCGCCCGTGCCGTTGACCGAAACGACAAACTCCCCGCTTGTTGTGCGAAACCGCCCCTGCCGAAACGTCTCCATCAGCAATGTCCGTGTCAGCGCCTCAGCCTCAATCGCTTCCAAGTTCTTATGCTGAACTTTCTGCGCGTACTGATACTCGAACTGAAACACCGCCTTCCCACGCAGCAAAATAGGCCGGACAGTGATACGTTTCAACCCGTCCGCCTCCTTTTGCCGCGTGTCTGTCAGCATCACGCTCACGAGTGCACCGCCGAATGCTTCCGTCAAAAATGTCTCCATTGTCGTTCTCAACTCTCTTTCAGGTACATTTCTTATTATGACACGTCAGGCGAAAGATACGGCGGATTGGCCGGACAATCCTAGTTTGACGGTAAATGGCGAAGATGCGGCGATGGCTGCGCTGTACGCCGAGTTTGCCGAAGAAGACCGCACACTGGTAGAAGATGCCCCGCCGTAAACGGCAGGTCTGGGCGCGCAGACGCCAACCGCGCGGTGTGCGGAAATGCCATTGGCACTCTGTTTTTTCTGTTCTTCCGGTCGCAGACCGATTGGCGTCTGCGCCCCCAGACCTGCCGTTTACGGCGGGGACCTACTGTACGTCGCGTGGCAGCTATCTTAGTTATTTTGCTGCTTGCCTACGGCTACTGGGTTTGGCCGACGCCCTGGCACTCCTGGGCGATGCAGCAAACAATTTATCATTCTTCCCGTATCTCGCATGCGTCACGCTTTTTCCAAACGAACCACTTGGACGGTCACATCGAGCACTGCACCGGAGGGTTCTTCGGGGTCACCGATTGCCACCCGATTACAGAAACAGAGCTTCAAGCGACGTTCGGCCCGCTGACCACCGCACAGCTTCAAGAAGCACACCGACGCTGGTAGTTCTGCTCTTACTCACTATGCTTGTTAAGGCCAATCCAAAGAATAGCACAGGTGCAGGACAGTCAGGGGTACAATAGACCTATGACTGCGGGAATTGTGTATTTGATTGGGGCGGGGCCGGGCGATCCGAAGCTGATTACGGTCGGCGGGGCGGATGCGCTG
>JAYVVR010000092.1:0-2122 GCA_043786835.1 Armatimonadota bacterium
CCGCTATTCAGGCTGGATTGATGCGCGTTTCCTTGCGCCTTTGAGCGACTTCGGCGATCTGCTGTCCACAACAATCGCAACCCTGTTTGCCGATGTCTATGCGTATGCTGGGGCCGATGCTGAAATCCTTTCCAAGCTGACTGCCGGTACGCGCGTTGCTTTTGACCGGCAGACGGAAACCGGCGAGTGGGCTGCCGTCCGGCTTCCCGGCGGGGAGCGCGGCTTTATTCACACGGTCAGCCTCAGCCGCACTTACGATGCCGACAATCTGCAAGCTGCCGCCGGATACGGCCTTTCGCGCCGCGATATTGTCAGCGCCCTCGGTTCAGTCGCCGCCGATACCGCAAAGCGCCTGGTAGGGACACCCTATTTGTGGGGCGGCACGACGCCGTTTGGAATTGACTGCTCGGGGCTGACCCAGCTTGCTTATAAGCTCAGCGGCCTTCAGCTCTTGCGGGACGCGCATCTGCAGTTTGGGGACAAGCGTTTTGAGCGCATTGAAGAAGGCCAGACACTGGAAACCGCGATTTTGGACGCCGGGGACCTCGTCGTGTTCAGCCGCCGCGACGATAAGGGCCCGACGCACATTGGAATTGCCCTCGGCGACGGCCGCTTTCTGCACTCACGCGGCGGCCTCGGGGTCCGAATAGATTTCTGCGACACGCCGGAATACCTAGCTACCTACCTCGGGGCCATTCGCCTCCGCCCGGACGCCGATTTTTCGGTCCAAAGCGCGTAACAGCGCGTGGCTTTCGATGAATTTCGTCAGCGAATGTTTTTCGCACCAGACCTGGAAGGCAATTAACAGAACGACGAGAATTGTCTGCACAAGCGGCGGGAAATAAATCACGCTTGCTACCCCCAGCACAGCCCCAAACGCATTTGCGCCTGTATCCCCGAGCATGACCGTGCCGCCGGCGTCGAGCGGGTACAAAATCACGGCAAACGCCGCTGCCGCCCACAGCAGCAGCCCCGACGACAGCGAGTGCTGACCCCACAGCGTCGCGAAAATCACCAAAACGCCGAGCCCGAAGCCGAACAAGCACCGCCCTGGCCTCAAATCCAGCAAGTTCAGCGTGTTTGCCGAGAGTGCAATCAGCAGCCCGGCGACAAGTGCTGTCCAGAGCGGCCCCGGCGCAGTGATTAAGCAGCCGGCAACGAGGCTCAAGAGACCGCCGCCGATGGCTTTAACTGCCCCAGTCGTAATCTTCCCCTGACGCAGCATTCGAAAATGCCCGCGAAAGCCGCCTGCGCTCCGGTCACCTTTTAAGTCGTCCAATAACCCCAACCCGCCGAACCCGAGCGTCACCAAAAAGAAGACCGATGCCAGGCTGTGCTGCCAGCCCGCCGCAAGCGCTTCAGACGCATAAAAAAACTCGCCGCCCAGCACAAATGCCAGGCCAGCAAGGAATGGGATGCGCTGTTTCAGGAAGTTTTGGCGGCGCAGATCGTAGCGGGAGACGAGCCATGCCGTGCCGCCGAAGCCGAATGTCAAAGCAATGACGAGCAGAAAGTATTCGGGAAGGGTCATACCCGCCTCCCTGCTTCGTAACAAGTTACTTCGCAGGGGTCCTCCCTAACAGGGAGGACCCCTGCGAAGCCAGGAGGTGGGTTCATTTACTCATCGCCAGCGGCACAAACGCCCGTGCTCCGATGCTTACAGCCTGAGCAATCCGCTCGGCGATCTCGCGGAACACCTGAGCATACGGGCCGTTTGGACTTGCCACCACCGACGGTGTGCCTTCATCGGCTTCCGCCCCAATTTCGAGTGCCAGAGGAATGCCGCCGAAGAACGGGACCTGCAGGGCTTCCGCCGCCTGCTGCCCGCCGCCGTGCGAGAAGACGTGATGGCGCGAGTTGCAAGTTGGACACAAGAAGTACGACATATTTTCGACGATGCCTAAAATTGGAACGTCCAGACGCTTGAACATCGAAACGGCTTTTACCGCCACGGCAGCGGCTAAGTCCTGCGGGGTCATAATCACGACCGCGCCGGACAGCGGGATCGCCTGCGCGAGCGTAAGCTGGGCGTCCCCGGTGCCGGGCGGCAGGTCCACAATCAGGTAATCAATATCGCCCCACTGGACATCGCGCAGGAACTGCTGAACCGCTTTTGCGACCA
>JAYVVR010000093.1:0-2119 GCA_043786835.1 Armatimonadota bacterium
TGGCGCTCGACTTCGTACAAAACCCCTTTATAGACCGACTTGAACGAGTTCAAGTTCTTAATCTCAGTTTTGACCCCAACCCCGGTTGTCCCGGCAGGCCGAATGCTGAGATTCGGCTCGGCCCGCAGATGTCCTTCTTCCATTTTGCCGTCGGACACGCCGAGATACATCAAAATAGACCGCAGCTTTTCGAGATACGCGCGGGCCTCGTCGGCAGATGTTAGGTCCGGCGGAAACTCGGTGACAATCTCCATCAAGGGAACGCCCGAGCGGTTATAGTCCACTTCGCTTTCATTGCCGCCGGCGTGAATAAGCTTGCCGGTGTCTTCCTCGAGATGCACCCGGCGAATATGAATGCGCTTCGTCCCGCCGTCTTCCAAGTCAATATCCAGGTAGCCGCCGACCCCGATGGGGTTTTCGTACTGCGAAATCTGGTAGCCCTTCGGCAGGTCAGGATAAAAGTAGTTCTTTCGCGCAAACACGCAGTCCCGTGAAACCTCGCAGTGCAGCGCAAGCGCCGTTCGCAGCACAAGCTGGACGGCCTGCCGGTTCATCGTCGGCAGGGAGCCGGGCAGCCCTAAACAGACTGGACAGGTGCGCGTGTTGGGAGCGCCCCCGAACTCGTTGGCGCAGCCGCAAAACATTTTGCTTGCGGTCAAAAGCTCAGCATGGCATTCCATCCCGATCACAGGTTCATAAATAGTGGTCATAGGTACTGGCATTCGTTTTCTTGTTATTTGCCTCTCAAAGCGGCAGGTACTCAACGCGGTTCGAAAACTCTGCAAGAATACATGCTTCGGCGATGATTTCTAAATCGTCCATGGCTTGCCCGAGTGTGACGCGAAGCTGATGCCCGTAAACAACGCCTGCAAACGCCTCACCCGTATCCTGACGCTTTTTCGCTTCTCGTAATAGGTCGTCATCATGCGTGAACAGCAAGCGCCGAATGGCTCCGGCCCGGTCCAGCACCACGGGGTCAGAAACCCCCATCCGCCCATCTTCAACCACCGTCAAGACGTCCACTCCACGCCCGCGCAGCCCGTCCGTAATTGCGCCTTCGACATTCTCATCCATGTAAAACGCCAAGCTCATGTCGGCTGCCGCACTCTCGAGGATTTTGCCTCTTTCAGCTTCGCCGCGACTTCGGATAAACTTATTTCCTTACGCGCCTGATCAGAGTAAACAAGTGATGCGCTGATTTGTGCTTCAACGGCTTCTTGATGGCTGTCATAATAGTTCAGCGCCGCCTGCACCTGACCCGCCGATAGATGCGGGTAACTTTCAGTAATCTGCTTCAAACTTTGCCCCTGCCGGCTGTATTTTAGTGCGATTTGAGCGACCTTGATGCGCGTTCCCGTAATTTGGGCTACTCCATTGTTCACTTGGATCGCGGTGTCTTCCAGCAAAGCCGCTTTCGCAGTTTCAAGAGCGCGGTTCATGTTTGATTTTCTCCTGTTCCCGTCCCATTCTCTGAGCTGCCGAACTCGTTGGTGCAGCCGCAAAACATTTTGCTTGTGGTCAAACGCTCGGCATGGCATTCCATCCCGATCACAGGTTCATAAATAGTAGTCATAATTCATCACTTGTCAAATTGAGTTATTGTATTCCTCTGACGCAAGGAGCCGTGCGACTTCCGGGTCCCGTGCAGCCGCTTTCACTTGGTCCCGCACCGCGTCCGGTATGAAGCTAGGGTCGTATTTCTTGACCGCAACGTAACGGTTGTAACTGTCGGAGCCGAGCAGCATTTGCCTGACATACGGCTGAGGGTCAACTGCCCCAAGATGACTCGTCAGCGCCAAAAAAGCCCGGCGGCGAACATAAGGATCGTTATCTTCCAGAGCAGTCTCCAAGACGGTAATGGTCGCGGCATCAAGAACAAGAAGGCTGCCAAGCACGTCACACGCCTGCCCGCGGGTTCGCGAATCCGCGCTGCCGGTCAGCTGCCGTACCATTTGCCGAACGTGTTCCTGCTGCAAATGCTGGCGCGCCCAATCCGCGCAGCTCTCATCTTCCTCCGAAATAGCCCAGCAGCGGCTGAGAAGGACCAAACCCTTCGGCTTTGCGCTCCCTGCGCCATGACCGTTTCAGCCTCTAAAATCAGCCCTGACCAGTCAGGAAA
>JAYVVR010000094.1:0-2116 GCA_043786835.1 Armatimonadota bacterium
TGGGCGACCAGAAGCGACCGGATGACATCTTCGGTGACAACCCCGCCGGCATTCCGAATAACGTAGGCTTCGCCCGGACCGAGGCCAAAGGCGCGTTCCAGCGGAATCCGGTAATCCATGCAGGCGACCAGCGCCAGCTTGGGGGTAACCGGGGTAGTTCCCTGCGCCGGATCGTAGGTCTGCACAAACGCGGCATTCACTGCCAGCACTTCGTCTAAAACACTCATTCGGCTATTCTACCAGGAGACACGGCATTGAAGATACTGATTCTCGGCGGAACACAATTTGTTGGACGGCACCTCGCGGATGCGGCCCTTGCTCACGGGCATGAGCTGACACTTTTTAACCGTGGCACCAAAAGCGCGGGGCTGTTCCCGAATGCCGAGCACCTGACCGGCGACCGGGACGGCGATGGTTTAGAAGTCTTGCGGGGGCGGACCTGGGACGCGGTCCTTGATACCTGCGGCTACCTGCCGCGCGTTGTCCGGCAGTCGGCGGCACTGCTGGCGGAGACAGTGTTTCGGTACGTGTTCATCTCGACGATTTCCGTCTATGCCGAGTTTGCGACGCCGAACCAGGACGAGACTGCCCCGCTTGGCGTTCTGGACAACGCTGGAACAGAAGATCAGACAAACGAGACTTATGGGCCGCTGAAAGTCTTGTGTGAACAGGCCGTCGAGGAAGCATTTCCGGGCCGGGCTTTGATCATTCGGCCTGGCTTTATTGTCGGCCCCTGCGACCCGACAGATCGCTTTACCTATTGGGTGCGCCGGGTGGCGGAGGGCGGGAATGTTCTCGCGCCGGGAGTGCCGGGCCAGCCTGTGCAAGTGATTGATGCGCGTGATCTGGCCGACTGGACTCTGTCACTGGTAGAGCGGGAAGAGACCGGCATTTACAACGCCACCGGCCCTGATTACGCGCTCACGCTCGGCGCAGCCCTGGAAACAGCCCAAACAGTCAGCGGCAGCTCTGCGCGTTTGACGTGGGTTCCCGATGCGTTCTTGAAAGCAAATAGTGCCGACTCGTTTAGCCTTCTGCCATTTTATCTCCCTAAAAGTCCCGACACGGCCGGCCTGATGACGGCGAGCATCGCCAAAGCATTGGGTCAGGGTCTGACGTTCCGGCCCCTCGCGGATACAATCGGCGACACACTGGCGTGGGACAAAACGCGCCCGGCAGGGGTGCCTCTGAAAGTCGGAATAACGCACGAGCAGGAACAGGAGCTTTTGGGAAAATATCACAGGGGTATAGCAGAATAGAAGAGCGCACCAAGCATCGCCTTCTTGACCCCAATTTGCCTTACCTGAGTCCCTTCGTCAGTGTTTTCCTGAGTCCGTTCTTGTATTTAGGAGTCTGCCGTGGTACAATAGCCTGCTTATGGCTACCCGATCCCCTAAAAAACCGACCGTGCCGCTGCCGATCAACCAAATTATCTTAGGTGACTGCGTGGACGTAATGAACTCTCTGCCGCCGAAATCGGTGGATCTGGTGTTCGCCGACCCCCCCTACAATATGCAGCTTGGCGGGGACTTGTGGCGGCCTGACATGACCAAAGTAGACGCCGTTACCGACCCGTGGGACAAATTCAAATCGTTTGCCGAATATGATGCGTTCACCCGCGCGTGGCTGACTGCCGCCCGGCGTGTTTTGAAAGACACGGGGACACTCTGGGTCATCGGTTCCTACCATAATATCTACCGGGTCGGGGCCGTGCTCATGGATGTCGGCTACTGGGTGCTGAACGATGTCGTGTGGGTAAAAAACAATCCTCTGCCGAACATGCACGGAACGCGGTTCTGCAACGCGCATGAGACACTGCTTTGGGCGAAGAAGTCAGCGGATCAGAAGAAGTATACGTTCCATTACCACGCCCTGAAAGCGGGTAACGACGACAAGCAGATGCGCTCCGACTGGTACATTCCGCTGTGTTCCGGCGGCGAGCGCGAAACCCGCGACGGCAAAAAAGCGCACACGACCCAGAAGCCGGAAGCCCTGATGCACCGGGTCATCGCTGCGACCACAAATCCCGGCGATATTATACTCGATCCGTTCTGTGGTACGGGAACAACTGCCGCTGTAGCGAAGCGGCTGGGCCGGAGCTACATTACGATTGACC
>JAYVVR010000095.1:0-2115 GCA_043786835.1 Armatimonadota bacterium
GATTTTCGGGAAGCCACCGGCGAGGCAGGCGACTTTTACCTGCTGCATCCGTTTATGCTTCACGCCGTCAGCCAGAATGTCTTGCAGCGACCCCGCGCGATTTCCAATGTCTTGTACGAGCTAAACGCGCCGCTGCAGCTCAACCGGCCTGACGGTGACTATTCGCCGATTGAAGCTGCCATTTTGCGCGGCCTCGGCGTTGGCCAATTCGATTTCCAGCCCACTGAGCCGCGTTTCCATACGACGGACGGTGGCCCGATCAGCCGCTGACAGCACTAAATGGGCGCGGCGATCTCAGACCGCCGCGTTCCCTCATCCTCGCCCGGTCCAGCTTCGGCAAAGCCGTTTTTCGCCAAAATCCGCACCGACGCCGCATTCTCCGGCAGGGCGTCCGCGACGACCCGCGAGACGTCTGGCTGAGACAGCCCCCACTGCGTCAGTGCCGAGACCGCTTCCGTCGCATAGCCCTGACGCTGGAACTGTTTCAGCGTCCCGTAACCAAGTTCGACTAAGCCGTTGACGGGCTTGCTTTTGAACCCGCCGCTGCCGACAAGAACCGGCGGTGCGCCGTCTGTTGTATAGGCGATCCAGTAATAATTGACCCAGCTATCCCCGGTCACGCCCGCATCCATCTGGTCCGCAAAGAACCCCAGCACTCCGCGCACCTCTTCCGGCGGCCATTCTATTGGAATAGCCGCATTTAATGGGATCGCCAGCGCCAACGGGTTACTATCTTCTAATCGCAAAAGCTCCGCCGTCGCCGGGATCAGTTCAGGTCGTGATGTTCGTAGGTTCATAGTGAGCGTTAGCGTTCTGGCGGCAGGGTTTGTTCCCCTCTCCAAACGCAAAAAAGCCCCGGCCTCACACAGAGGCTGGGGCTGTTCTTGGTCTTGTATTACGAAGCGAGAGCAGTCTTGCGCCGCCGCGCTTCTAGCGCCAGGCCGCCCAAACCAAGCGTCAGCAGAAGGCCGAAGCTCAAGGTTGTGGAGGCTTCCGGAACGGCGGCGACTGGACCGATGTCTTGAATGGTGACGCCGTCAATCAGCGCGGAAGCGTCGCCGGGCACTGCAAGGGACGCGGCAAAGATAAGGTCCGCCGAACCGCTTGTTGCGGTAAAAGCCGTGCCGGTTATGGAATTGTAGGGATTCAAGCCTTCCACCGGGGCGATAGTCTGCGGGTCGGCAATCGCCTGGCCGCCAAAGCTGACATTGAGGACCGGATTAGCCCCATAACTTCGGCTGTTGTCATAGAAAGAAACGACATACTGATCGCCGGGGACGAGGCCCGTGATCGTTTGCAGAAGCGTTGTGTCTGCTGAACCGTTCGTTTGCAGGAAAGCAACCTGATTGCCATCAGGAATAGTGCCGTTGTTGGCGAATGGGCCACTGCTGTCGGAGAGGCCGACACCGTTTGAGGCGCCGCCGATAGTGCCGCCGCCCGTGGCGGTCTAGCCGTCAATCGCCTGATAGGCATAACCGGAGACAACAGGTGACTCGAAGCTGAAATTGTTGATGGTCTGAGCGGAGGCCGAGTGAGCGGAGGCGACGGAAAGGCCGATGACCAGCGCCTTGGAGAGAAGTTTCAATGAAGCCTGCTTTCTGAGAGAGCGGAAGAATGGAGGCAAAGTTGCCTGCGGTTGGAGGAGAGCGTATAACCGTAATGATTGTCAGCGCATAAACCATGCCAAGGCGCCTGATTCTGCAAAACAAGCGCATATCGGGGTCCGGCTACCCGGCGCGAGCTGCCTGGATAGACCACGGCAACGCCGCACCAGACTGTACCACTTTACGCGGCGAGTGGCACTCCTTCGTATTGCACATTCGCGGAGACTTCTGCCCCATGCCACTCTCTCACCTCGCGCAGGTCATAATGCGTTTGCAGGTTCAACCAGAACTGGGCGCTGTTCCTGAAATACCGCGAAAGCCTGAATGCTGTGTCCACGCTGATGCCGCGCCGCTCGTTTACAATGTCTGCGATCTCGACCTCATGCGCGTCGCCTTGCTGCCAGACGAAGCACAAACGCCATTGGTCATTGATGCGAATGCTATGCTGACCCGCTTGATCGTTTTTGAGCGCTTCCAGTCGGTTGCCCGGCGGCGTCTGCAAATCCAGCAA
>JAYVVR010000096.1:0-6164 GCA_043786835.1 Armatimonadota bacterium
TCAACCGAAAGTTCGGGCGTGGGGCACTGTCCATGGCCTCGGTCATGCCGGTCAAGCACACCGCTGAAGACAAAATCTCGTTTGGAAAGATGGAGGAGCTAGCACCTCACCCGGTCGCTTCACGCTCACCTTCTCCTTAGAAACTGTATAAAAAGCCGAGCAGCCCCCCCAGCCCCCAATAATGGGGGAGTTAGAGGTACAAGACGTAGGGACGCTGCTTGCTGCGCCCTTCTGCTCTCTTCCTGTCCTGCTCCCCCATTATTGGGGGCGGGGGGGACTTCGGAATTGTTTCTATACAGTCTCTTAAGAAAGGAGAGGGTGGGCGCGAAGCGACCGGATGAGGTATCCTATCCTATGCTTTTTTTAGGACTTGATTTGGCGTGGGGCAAAAAAAACACGACCGGCGGCTGCGTCATCTCCTGTTCTGCCGAGAGTGGCAGCCGGGCGAGTGTTCTGGACTCTGTCGAAACGCTGGGCGACGACCACGAGATTGTAAGCTGGATCAGCCGCTGGAATGACACCGAGGACGCACGGCAGGAGGGCCTGCTGCTCGGAGTCGACGCGCCGCTCCTCGTCCCAAACAACACCGGCAAACGGCCCTGCGAAACGACGCTTGGCAAACGCTTCGCGAAGTTTCAAGCCGGGGCGCACCCGGCGAACCGGACGATCTTCGGCGATGACGTGCGGGGGGAGCGGCTAGTTGCCCGGCTGGCGGAGATCTGCATCCGCCACGACCCCTATTTAGTCGCCCCGCGTCAAAACAACATCTGGCAGGTGATGGAAGTGTTCCCGCACCCGGCGCATATTGTCTTATTTCAGCTTGCAAAAACGCTGAAATATAAGCCAAAACCGAAGCGCACCTATGAGGCCCGGTGGGCGGCGATGAACGAGTATTGCCGCCTCCTTCGCAGTTTAGCTGCGTTTGATCCGCCGCTGGATTTGCCGGATCACTGGCCGCCTGCCGACGTTTCCGGCATTATCGGCAGTAAGCTGAAGCAGCTTGAAGACGGCCTGGACGCGCTTTCGTGTGCTTACATCGTCCTGTGGTACTGGCGTCACGGCGAGTGCGGCGCGGAAGTCTTGGGCGACATGACGGACGGTTATGTGGTAATTCCCCGAGTGCTGGGGTAAACTACTTCCATGATTCGCTCGCCCCTGCCGACCCTGCATACCCCGCGTCTGACCCTGCGCCCGATGACGGCCAGCGACACCGATGCGGTCCAGAAAATGATCACCGACTCGCGGCAGGAGTTCACCCGCTGGTTCGGCTGGGCGGACAGTAGCACGCGGGCCACCGTCAGCGAATACGCTCAATCGGCAGAAGAGGCGATGGCGATCGGCACCGCATGGCATTATGTCATTTTGCTCTGGTCCGGGCGGCTTGTGGGCCGGGCTGGGCTGACTTTGATTGACTCAGTGAACTCAAGTGCCGAGCTTGGCTATATGCTTCGTACCGACGCTGAAGGCAGCGGCGTAATGACCGAAGCAGTCCACAGCCTCCTGGCACATGCGTTTACGCAGGCCCGTCTGCACCGGATTACGGCATTTGCGGACTGCGAAAATCTGAAAAGTCAGCGGCTGCTGGCGCGTCTGGGCTTCCAGAAAGAGGGAGTCGTGCGCCATATGAACCGCCACCCGGAGCGCGGCTGGCGCGACCATTACAGCTACAGCCTGCTGGACGGAGAGCTGCGTGGCTGAAATAGACTTGTTGATTTGTGCGGCGACTCCCATAGAGCTTGCGGCGTTTGGCCTGCTTGAGACTGCCACTCAAGACAGCTGTCTTACCGCCGTCGGCATCCCGATGGCGCTAGCCCAGACCCTTCGCACCGCCGGACGACTCAGGCCGAAGCGCATTCTGAATATCGGTATTGCTGGGGCCTACCCAAATAGCGGTCTCCAAATCGGCGACATCGTTGTTGGTCAGTCCGAGGTCTACGGCGATATCGGCTTCGAGCTGCCGACGACGCCCGGCTTTCGTTCGGTCACGGAGTCCGAATGGGGCGTGTTCTATCAAGCCCCACTGCTTCTGACCTCATTTCCCGAGTTTGCCGGCGCTCATCCCGGTAATGGCTGCACCGTCAATACCTGCACAGGAACTGAAGAGACAGGTCGGCTCCGGGAAAGGCTGTTTGATGCCCACTTTGAGACGATGGAAGGCGCGGCAGTCGCGCAGGCGGGGCAGCAGCTCGGCATTCCCGTCTGCGAAATCCGGGCCATTTCTAACTTTGCGTCCACGCGCGATATGCGGCCTGAGAATATCCGACTGGCGCTGTCGAATCTGAAAGCGTATTTCGTTCGGTGCAGACTGCAGGAAGCGAGGAAGTAAACTTCGCTCGCTCCTAAAATTGTCCTTCGGACAAAAGAATAGCACACGTTCGGTTTCCTGTCGTCCGAGGGACGCTTTTTCCAGCAGATACGAAGTAATGCCGAAGGCATAGAGAAGTTTACTTCCTCGTGTCTTTCCTATCTTCTCGAAAGCAAACCCCATGACCAATCTTACTCTCGGTATCTCGCCCTGCCCGAATGATGTCTACATCTTCAGCGGCCTGTTGCTCGGCAAAATCCCGGCACACGGCCTGACTTTCACCGTAGACTTCCAGGACGTCGAAACGCTCAACGCCCGCGCCCAGGCCGGAGTGATTGATGTCGTCAAAATCAGCTATGCCAATTATGTCTATTGCCGGTCAGAGTATGATCTGCTGGACTGCGGCGGGGCTTTGGGGCGCGGGGTCGGCCCGCTTTTGTTATCCAATGGCGGCGGCGCATGGGACCCGGACGCCGAAGTTTTAGTTCCCGGCGAATACACGACCGCGAACTTCCTGCTTGACTTTTACGCCGGGCGTCCCCTCAAAAAACGCTTTTTGCCGTTTGATGCGCTTTATGCTGAACTCCTGACTGTGCCGGGCGCACAGGGCGTCGTCATTCATGAAAAGCGCTTCACTTACGCTGCCGACGGTCTGAATCTAATCCAAGATTTGGGCGACTACTGGGAACAGCAGACTAATTTCGCTATCCCATTGGGAGCCATCGCCGCCCGCCGGACATTGGACAAAGCGCAGATCGAAACCATTGTTCAGGACAGCCTCCGCTGGGCTTATGCTAACGATGCCGAAGCGTTCACCCTCTGCCGCGAGCATTCCCAGGACCTAAACCCAGACGTCGTTCGCGCCCATATTCAGCTTTATGTGAATTCGTTTTCCGAACACATCGGCCGCGAAGGCCACGCGGCTGTTGGGTTCTTTTTAGAGAAGCAGCAGGAGTTTCGGAGGGTTCTGAGTTAAATTGCGTGGAACTGAAGTTCTACGCTGCGGGGCGAAGCGCCAAGCAGCCGCCTTTTACTCCGCTACCGAACGAAGTGAGTAGAAGGCGCGGGTACAGGAAAAGATCGTAGTCATCGTCCTATTCTTTGTCCACGAAGGTGGACAGTAAGCGCTTCGCCCCACAGCGTAGGATTGAAATCCTACGCCCCTTTTCTACACCTGCAATGACCAAATATCATTACATCGGCCCGTCTGGGCTTCGTGACTCCGTTTCGGAACGCCGCCTGATCCAAAAGCCGTCAGACATCCGTGATTGGATGAGTCAGACCCAGCAGCGGCCTCAGCACGGCATGATTGTGGCGACGTTTATCATAAACGTTGATGGGCAGCTTTGGATCGCCGACCGGCATTCCGAGCATGTCGCCTGTGCAGATAGGCAGCCGGTGCTGTCGGCAGGCGAGATGACGTTCTCGATTGACGGCAGCGAAGTTTCTGTTGTGGAAGTCAGTAACCAATCGCTTGGCTACTGCCCGGAGCCGTCTTCTTGGCCTGCGGTCGCCGCCGCTTTAGACAACAGTGCGCTGCCGCGCCCGCCGGACTTTACCAACGCTTACGTCATTCGGCGCTGCGAAGTCTGCCAGGCAAAAAATATCGTTAAAGAAGGCCTTTATGAGTGCGGCGTCTGCGGGGAGCCTTTGCCGCTGGAATGGAACTTTTAATCGGCTCGAGCTGGACATAGTCGGACCGAATTGGTCAGGTTTATGGACATGACGGGTCAATACCCAAAATCGCCGGCAGATCGGACAAGGCGCTGATAGTGAACTCGGGCTTGCCGTTTAGCTCTGTGGGCCAGGCTTGACTACGGTGCAGCCAGGCGGCGGACATGCCGGCGGCATGAGCACCGCCAATGTCGGCAGCGGGGTTATCGCCGACGAACAGGACGTTCGCGGGCGGAAGACCGAGGCAAGCGGCGGCGGCGTGGAAGATAGCCGGGTCAGGCTTTTTGACGCCAAACGTTTCGGACACAAATAGACAGGATGTACGTTTGTCTAAGCCGAGTGCCTCGATTTTGCGCCACTGCCGGGACAAGCCGTTGGTGATGACGCCGAACGGCAGACCGGCGTAGGCCAGCGCGTCTAAAAGCACTTCAGTCTCAGGTTCGGGGACAACGTGCGTTAGAAACTCGGCGAAGAACGTTTCTAAAGAACGGGCCGGAATGCCGGGCAGGGCAGGGTACAGCGAATGCAGATGCTCAAAAATCGCTTGTTTGGAGCCGTAGCCGTTCAAGTCGAGCGCATGAACGGCCTCGCGGACGCAGGCGGCTTCGGCGGGGTCAGTCAAACAAAGCGTGTCCCGAACGTAGGCATCGAGCCAGGACGTGAACGCGGTGCGGCGGCTGTAAAGCGTGTCGTCGAGATCAAACAATACGCCGGCGAAGGAACCGATACGAAGTAATGCCGAAGGCATAGACGGGGTGGGTTCCCAAAAAGTTAAATCCATCATGCGCCGTAGCGTAGGGCGATGTTTGCCAGCATGGTTATACCGTACTTTAATGCGCCGTCGGAGAAGTTATAAGCTGGGGTGTGCAGGGCGGTGACATCGGTGCCGACGCCGAGCCGAAACATGACGCCGGGGATTTTGAGTAAATAGTAGGCAAAGTCTTCCGCGCCCATGGTTGGCGTTTCTAAATAAGTGACGGCATTCGGAGCGAGAACGTCCCGGCCAACTGTTTCAACGAGTGATGTCAGCGCTGGGTCGTTGACGACGACGGGCGGACCGAAAGAGACGGCAAACTCGTAATCGGCCCGAAAGGCCGCGCAAATCCCCGCTGCGATCCGCTCCAGCTTAACAGGCATTTCGTCGCGGACGGCGTTTGACAGGCAGCGCACAGTCCCTTTGAGTTCGGCGATACTAGGGATGACATTGTACGCGCTGCCGGCATGGAACTGGGTGACGGTGACGACGACTGAGTCAAGCGGGGAGACTTCGCGGGACGCCAGTGTCTGCCACGCCCCGACAATCTGGCTGCCGACGATAATAGGGTCCACGGTCGTATGCGGATACGCGGCATGGCCGCCTTTGCCTTTGACTATTAAGTCAAACGTGTCTGCGCTTGCCATCATTGGGCCGGACCGGGTGCCGATCTGCCCGATTTCGAGGTTCGGCCACCCGTGCAGGGCGACAATCGCTTTGACATCGTCCAACACCCCTGCCGCAATCATGCCGTCCGCCCCGCCGACTGTTTCCTCAGCAGGCTGGAAAATAAACTTGATTGGGCCAGGCAAAAAGTCGCGCATCTCGGACAGGATTTGCGCTGTTCCTAAAAGCGTCGCCGTGTGGCCGTCATGCCCGCAGGCGTGCATGACGCCGGGAACGCACGAGGCATACTCTAAACTGCTTGCTTCTTGGATTGGCAATGCGTCCATGTCGGCCCGGAGCGCCAGCATCGGCCCGTCGGCGTGTCCCGGCAGCACCGCCGTCACCCCATGCCCAGCGAGACCTGTCTGCACGTCGCCGAGTCCAAGCGCTCGCAGGCGCTCGGCGACAAACGCGCTTGTTTGCTGTTCTTGCCCGCTCAGTTCGGGGTTTTGGTGCAGGGAGTGACGGGTTTGGATAATCTCGGGTAAAATACGTTCAACAGCCGCAGCAACGGCATCTCGGTAGGAATTTTGTTCTGGCATGGTAGCTTGTTCGGCATGAGGGGGGCGGGTTCCTGCAAGAACCCACCCCGCCTCGCTCCTCGCCGACCCTGGCTCGACCGAACCCGACCCCGAAACGGGAGGGTGAAGAGTTTTAGGCAGTTAGTCAATAGGGAGATGCATCATGGAAGAGCAGGCGAAGCCGCACAATATTGTTGTTGGTCAGCGGGTGCAGGAGGCGAAAATTGTCTTGGCGCGAAACATG
>JAYVVR010000097.1:0-16362 GCA_043786835.1 Armatimonadota bacterium
AGCGGCATCAGCGGCGTTGCCCCCGGCCCGGAGTATCTCGACTCCAATCAGTGACGCAATCGGGTTCGCCGAGGCAACCATTGCGTTGCGGGCAATTCGAAGCGGCGTTCGTGTTTCCATAGGCTGTGTCCTTGTGTCCGCCAACTATTTTTCCGATATTGTCAATGCAGGATGGATTGCCGACAAGCGTGCTACAGGGGAATTGTCAGTACGAGAGGACATTAGCCAAATTTAATGCCTTGCTGCCGTTACGCTGCTTCTTCAGCAGCTGATGGATCGCAGCGGCTGCGGATACAATCGCGCTGATAATCTGCGAAATCACTCTGAGTTTCACAGCGGAACGGCAAATTACTTGCTTCAAGAAGATCACCTTCATTCAGCAAGATTGAAAAGGCAGTCTTGCCCGGCTGCCTTTTCGTTTGTATTCTATCAGAACTGCACAAATAAAGCAACAGCGCCCTTCTCGTTTCTGAGAAGGGCGCTGTCAGTTTAAGAGGCGGAAACGGGGCGCTTGGCGCGGGGCGCTCGCAGCGGCTTCGGCGTGAGGGGCGGCGCGAACGGGTTGCCGTGGGTCACCTGGTTCCGGCCCGCACCTTTAGAACAATACAGGGCTTTGTCGGCGAGCGCAGTCAGTGATACCGGGGTTGGCGTATCCAGCGACAGTGTGCAGACGCCGAGACTGACTGTGATCGGCCCCTTGTCCCAGGTGCGGTTCTCGATCGAGGTGCGGATGCGCTCGGCAATCACGATTGCCCCCGCTTCGTCGGTCTGCGGCAGGATGACGACAAACTCTTCGCCGCCGTACCGGGCTGAGACATCCGTGTCGCGGGCCGTGCTTTCCAGCATCTCTGCAACCCCTCGCAGTACGGTATCGCCGGCAGGATGGCCGAAGCTGTCGTTAAACTGCTTGAAATGGTCAACATCGAGCATCAGCAGAGACAAAGGCTGATGGTAGCGCACGGCGCGGGCATACTCTTCCGCCAGCTTTGCTTGGAATGTCCGGTGATTTTTGAGGCCGGTCAGACCATCGGTCGTCGCCAGAGCTTCCAGCTCGCGGTTGGTTTCTTCAAGCTGGGTCTTTTGCAGCTCCAGCATGACCATATAATCTTGAATCTGCTGCTCGGCCCGCTTGCGCTCGGTGAGATCGTGCCAAACCGACAGCAGTACCGGCTTGTCGCTGAGTATCACTTCGGTCAGCACGACTTCAACCGGGACTTCTGTACCGTCAGCAGCCCGGCGCGTCCACTCAAAATGATGGGTGCCGTTCTGTCGAGCAAGAGCGCACATTTCGACGCCTTTTTCCGACGACAAGCGGCCGTCGGGCTGACGCTCGGGGGACAGGGCGGCAGGATGGATGCCGAGAAGCTCGGCTTTACCCGCGCAGCGCATCAAAGAGACCGCCGTCATGTTGCAGTCAATAATGCCGTCGTCGTCAAACAGCACATGAGCGTTGGACGACTGCTCGAACAGCACCCGGAACCGCTCTTCCGACTGGGCGCGTTCGGTAATATCAAAACTGATTCCGATAATGCCAGTCACTGCGCCGGAACAGTCCTGCTGGGGCCGCAGCACGACATGGAGGCAGAGCGCTCCGTAACGCATGTCAAAGGAAACAGTCTCACCGGCTATCGCCCGCCGGGTGCTTGCGATCATAGCCGGGTCGCCCGCGCTGAACTCGTAGACCGAGTGGCCGACGACTTCGCCCGGTTTGAATCCGAGCGCGGCCAAGCCGGCGCCTTCCGAGAGGGTAATCGTGCCGTCTAAATCGGCGGCATAAAGAACAACGGGGGCGCTGCTGAGGATTGCCCGCATGGTTTCTTCGCTGCGGCGCAGCGCGGCCTCAACAGCCTTGCGCTCGGTCATGTCCCGCATAGCGGTGACACGCGCCGGCAAACCGTTCCAAAGCACTTTGCGGCCCCGGACTTCTGCGGGGAACGTGCTGCCGTCGCGGCGCAGGCAAACAGCTTCGTAGGCTTCCTCAATGCCGAGAGCGATCTTTTGCCGGACCGTCTCCCGGTATTCCGGTGCGGCCAGCAGCTCCCCAGCGAGGCCGGCAACCTGTTCGGGGCCGTCACAGCCATAGAGCGCCAAAAATGCCGGGTTGGCGTCAATCACCACACCATTCTGGGTGACGACAATCCCTTCAAACGCGGCATCGGACAGGTAACGAAGCCGGGCTTCACTTTCGCGGAGCGCGTCTTCCGCCTGCCGCCGTGCGGTGATGTCCCGCGCAATGCACGACAGCCCGATCACCTCGCCGTCGGCGTTGTGGATCGGCGAAAAAGTCAGTCCAACACAGATGTCGGTGCCATCCCGCCGCCGGCGCAGGGCTTCTATCGGCGCAATCGGTTTCCCCTCGATAATCTGTGGAATAACAAAATCAGTTGTATTCGGCTCGCCCGGCGGCAGGAGCAGCGAGGCGTGCCGGCCAATGACTTCCCCAATAGTATAGCCGTATAGGCGCTCCGCCCCGGCGTTCCAGCTCACCAGAGTGCCGTCGAGCGTCATCGCAAGAATGGCTTCTTCCGAAGACTCCACAATCGCCGCGAGACGCGACAATTCCTGCTCCACCCGCCGCCGCACCGTAATATCCTGCATTGCGACGACTGCGCCGATTTTATGGCCACTGCTGCTGCAGATCGCCTGGCCGGACGCGAGCACGGTCCGAGAGGGGCCATCTTTTGGTGCGATCACCATCTCGACATCGCGGATCACTTCGCCGGCAAACGCGCGGACCAGCGGAATGTCCTCGGTCCGCAGCGGCGAGAGGCCATCCGCCTGAAACAGATCGAAAGTGCTCGCCCAATCTTCCGCCGGCAGCGGCGCTTCGGCCATGCCATGAAACTCGCGGGCGGCCCGGTTGAACAGAGCGAGAGTGCCATCGGCGTCACAGGCCACGACGCCGGATTGCAGGCTTTCCAGCATGGCCGACTGAAACTCTTTCTCTTTTTGCAGGTCTTCTTGGGTTGTTTTCTCCGCCGTTTTATCGGTAAACGTCAGCACCGCCGCGCAGGGCGTGGTCTCGCCGGCATGGAATACCGGCGCGGCGCTCACTGACAGCCAGAGAGTCTCATACTCAGGACGCTCGATGCCAAGTACGACACTTTCCTGCGGCTGTGCGTCGTACAGCGCCAGAATGCCGGGATGCAGGGAGCGGGGGAACTCATCGCCGTTTTCGCGTCGGCAGCGCCATTCCGAACTCAGAGGCTCGCGCCCGATCAGCGCCGACGCTTCCGCGCCCAGCAGCCGTTCCGCCGCTGAATTGCAGAACAGAGTTTTACCGTCCCGACCCTGCACCAAATAGCCTTCCTGCAAAGCGTTGATGGAGCTAAGGAACAGGTACTGGCTCTCCTGAAGCCCGGCGACAACCTGGCGTGTATCATCCTCCGCCGCCCGCAGGCTGAAAAGCAGAAAGCAGGACGCAGTCAAGGCACCGAGCAGACCGCCCATTCCGAGTCGCAGCAGCCAGGTCGCCTCGGCGTTCTGCCTGGCGGCTTCTTTCTCAATCTGCCCGACCAGCGTATTCGCGGCGGAGCGCAGGGTATTTGCCGTCTGCCAGTCCACTTGCTCGGTTTGTGTCAGCGAGAGGGTGAATGCCTTCCACGCTGGATCAGTCGCCGCAACTTGGGCCGGATAATCTTTGGAGAGGCGACCGCGAATGTCGCGCATGGCGGCGACTTGCGCCGGCCATGCGCTGTCTCCAGGCATCGGCGTGGCGTTTTTCTGCGTCGCGCCGTAAACCCACAAGCTGCGATAACGCAGTGAGCCGCTGAGGTTGACGTCCTCGGAGACGAGGGTAGACCGGCTTGCGACCAGCATTGCCACCAGAAGCAGCGCGAATGAGACCGCGCCTGCCGCGCCGAGAATCCAGACAAGCGCCCGATGCCGCCGAAGCGGCGCGTAGGGCCGGACAGGCAGCGCGGTAAATGAGAAGATTGCGGAAAGGTTTTGTAGTGCTTTATCCATGAATTCCTGTGGACTTTGGTGAATACTGAAAGTATCGGCATCCCTGCGCCGAAAAAACAGGTAAACATACTTGCCTGATTTCCTTTCAGTTATTCCACACTTCGCCGGAATTCGGGCAGGAAGATTGGAAACTTCCCCTCCCCCACTTCGTGAGAGAGGGGTTGGAGGTGGGGGCCTCTTGCGGACTTTCCACACAGTGTCTTAGCGCAGGAAAAAGGTCATTCGCAGGCCGGTGGCGTGGTCTTCCGGCTGGATGAACGGAGACAAAAGCAGACCGCGCGGGGCCGACAGCTCCAGCCGAGCCGTGCCGTACCCGAGGAGTGCGCCCGCGATCACATCCCGCTCGTAGTGTCGGTGCAAGCGGACCCGCGAGTAGGAAATGAGTGTCGCGCCCAGAAACCAGTACGCTGCTTGTTTGGGATGCAGGTCGCTCTCCACCGTTGCCGCCGCGAATGCCGCGGTCGCGTGACCGCTTGGGAAGCTGTCGTGCGCGTTTGAGTCAGGCCGCTTTTCGCGAAACAAGTTCTTCAAGCCCTCGCTGAGGATGACGCTGGTTCCGATGGCATCTGCCGCTCGCAGGGCATGGTTTCGGGCATGTGCCCCGTCAGACAGCAGCGGCAGACCGACCGCTGCCGCCAGATAAATAATGTTTCCGGATTCCGAGGCAAAGTTTGCCGCTTTGCGGGCCGGCGACTCGGCGTGTGCCGAAGTCGCGGCAAGAATCCCGGCGCAGGCGGCAATGGTCAGCGTAAGGCGGGAAGAAAGTAAGTGGCGCATGAGCGGTTCCAATCTATTGGGCAGAAAGAGATGAGCGAGTGAAGTTTACTTCCTCACATTTTGCCTCTATGAATTATCGGCAGGCGGACGGCGCGGCGGGCGGCGACTTGGACGTGCGGCAGCCTCAGCCCGCAGCTTCGAGAGGCGCGGCAGAGCGACAAAATGAATGTAAGCCCCCCACCCTGCTACCAATGCAAGAAGCAGCAGGCCCGCGCCCCAGCTTTCCGCCGCCGGCTGGGCGAATACGCCGATGCCGAGCGCAGTAAACACCAGCACGGTCAGCCCAGGAAGCCAGAGGCCGCCGGCCATCCGAAACGAGCGCGGGCGCTCCGGATCTTTGAGGCGCAAAGCGATTACGGCGGCGGCGGCCAGCGCGTAAATAAACGCTTCGGTGGCGGCAGCCAGATTGACCAGCAGAACGAACTTTTGGGTCCAGTAAACGAGACCCGAAACAACCAGCGCGGCGATGTAAACCACCAGGACGGCCCGGTCTGGAGTCGAGAACCGGACCGATAGGCTGGACAAACTGGGCGGCAGGACCTTGTCACGGGCCATGCCGTATAGGAACCGGCTGACACCCATTAGCCCGGCATTAAACGTCGTCAGGGACATACACAGGCTTGTCCCAATCATGACCCAGCCGCCGGCCGGCCCTAGTACGCGCTGGGCGAACACGACATGCGGGATCGGCTCCCGCGCCGACAGCGACCCAAAAAGCAGGCCGCGCGGGACAATTTCGGTAAACATCGCAGTCGCTGTCAGGGCATAAACCGCCGCGAGCAGGCCGACCGCGAGGAACATACCTATCGGGATCGCTTTCGGCGACTGGACTTCGTCGGCCAGCGGTGTCACCCACTCGAACCCGACAAACAAGAAGACGGCGACCCCGACCGCCGAGAACAGCGGCCCAATCCCGCCGGTGCGTGTCGGCTCCGGTACTTGAAAATGGGCATGGGCCAGCGCGAGAATGCTTAGGGTCACGATGGACACAACGACCGAGTAAGTCAGCACGTTCTGAAATGTCCCGGCGATCTTCAGCCCTTGAAAATTGACCGCTGTTGCCAGGGTCAGCATCAAAAAGATCCACCAGGGCGGCGAGATCGCGGGCAGAGCGGCGCTCAGAACATGGGACAGCACATACGCTTCCGTGCCAACGACCAGCGTGACCACCGACATATAGGAGAGCGCAGCCACCAGTGACAGCTTTTCTCCAAACGCTTGGTACAAGTACAGCCGAATGCCGCTGACGCTCGGCCACTGCCCGTTCAGCTCCGAGAACGCAGCGGCGGCCAGGGCGCACAGTCCCCCGGCAATCGCAATCGCAATCCACGCCGCGTCGCCAGCCAAAAAGCAGGCCATCTGCACGACGACCAGAAACGTGGACGACGCAAATGTCAGTCCAGCGCTTGTCGAAATCACCGTCGCCAGTCCAATCGAGCGTTTAAGCTGTGGTTCTGGGCTTGTCACTGCCATCGTAAAAAGTTCATAGAGTTATTTGCGCCACTCGAACAGGTTGAAGGTACACACGAAATCGAAGAAAATCAGCAGTGCGAGCGCCAAAACAAGCCAAGCTGCAAGGTACGGCGGATGTATTCTGTGAACCCGGAGCCAAATACTTACTAGCGACGTTGCAATAATATAGCATATAGTCGGGATAGCGACAATCGGGGACGCCTGCTTACGGCTGCTTTGTGCTCCTATGTAGGCGAGACGCAAGTTAAAAGTGTCTGACACAATCCCGGCAGCAAGCAAAAGGCCAGCAATCACTGCAATGAAGATGTCCATAATTTTGTCTTTGAAGACCGGATCGAAATCCGAGCAGGACCCCCCAGCCCCCAATAATGGGGGAGCAATATGGAGGCTGGATAAGAGCAGACTCCTCCAAAGTCCGGTTCCCCCATTATTGGGGGCTAGGGGGCTGTTTCCGGTCTGCTTCCACACGCATTTCTAGAGAATTACTCCCAAAGCATCGCGATGACGAAATCCAGCCGGACAATGTCCTCTTCCGGCCCCTGAATGCGCAGTGTCCCGGCATTGTAAGGATCGTTCGGGGACAGCTCGCCGTAGAAGATTTGCGTGAGTATCTCGGCGGTGGATTGCAGCACCAGATTGGGTGACGCCGGGGCGTCGGACAATGCCGTCACCGCGCCGTTTTCTGTGACCAGGCCGGCCTGGATTCCGAGATCGGTCGCGTGAATGTGCATGACCCGGTTCCAGTCTTTGATCATTGCCATCAGGCGCGTGTTTTCGTTGCAGCTTTTAGCAAATGAGTTTAAGCTGTCTGTTAATTCTTCGGCGGTCGCCATAGTTTGTTACTCCGGTGAGGGCAACCGGCACTGGAAGTGCCGGTTATATCACTGCTAATGTCTGTACCGCGCCGTGCCAGCCTAGCCGCTCAATCCACTCATCGTATACGGACGGCGTAATCTCGGACAGTGGGAGGCCAATGACGGCGACGAGGGCCGCTTCCATCAAATTCGTGCCGCCGGAAAGACCGTCCATTTCAGGCGTCGTCGTGGCGACCCAGCTTATTCCGGCAGCAGCCAGACGCGCCAGTGACTTCGGGCGGGTGGTGTTCGTGACAACGCCTTTGCCGGGCGACAGCGTCGGCGGCAGATGGCGCAAAATCAGATGGCCGTCACCCGCAATCACATCGGCGGCGTCATAGTACTTCGCGTAGCGCGGATCGGCCTGCGGACTGTCCTGGGAGATCCCGGTTGGGTAAAGCTGGTGAAACGGCATGGACAGCAGGCGCGACCGGTACTTCTTTGCCAGGTCTTTGATCTCAGGCAGCGTCGTCAGGGGGAAATCGAGGCCGATGTTAAAGATGAGATCGCCGAAAACAAGCGGGCAGCCAAGCTCGACAAACGCCTCCGCCATGCCGAAGCGGTCTAACGCACTAACCATGAGGACGTTCGACTGCGGCGTAATCTTGCCGGACGCGGCCAGCTCGCGGACCACGCGCCGCTCTAAAGTATTTTTCAGGCCGCTGCCGTCTACGACCGGAGTTTTCGGCGCGGCGTCAGCAAGACGAACACCGTCACCGATAAAAAACTGCTCACCGCCGACCGACAGCGAAATGTCAATCCCGCCGAGGCCGAGCGCGTCTACTTCGCCGTCGAGTTCCTGAAGGCGCTGCCTAGCCCGGTCCATGTCGCCATTCGTTCCCTCGCGGACAAGCCGCACCGGATGCCCGGCGAGAACAATCTCGCGCACAAAATCGCCGGATGACGACCCTAGACTGACACTCACGGCGTGTTTCATAAACGGTTTGCTTTCAGCACCCCGTTATCATACCTGCCGCCGCCCATAAATTCCAGTGTCTTAGGGAATTTCGGCTGCTGCCGGCACTTACCTAAGCCCAGCGGCGGCTTTGAACCCCCGGCGGGCGAACAAAAGATCGTAAATCGATTCCATTTTGCGGGCCGTATGCCCGATTGTAAACAGGCGCTCGACACGCTGACGCCCAGCCTGGCCCATCGTCCGTGCAAGCACCGGCGCGGCCAGCAGACGCTCCAGCGCCACCGCCATCTCCTCGGCGCTGCCCATCGCGACTAAATAGCCGGTTTCGCCAGGCACGACAATCTCCGGCAACGCACCGCCGTTGGTGGCAATCAGCGGTTTCCCCGCCGCCATGCCTTCAATGACGACCTGCCCGAACGGCTCGCCGAGCGTGCTGGCATGGACCACAATGTCGATTTGGGACATGAGCAATGCAACATCATCCCGGAACCCGAGAAACTCGACCCGGTCGGTCATCTCAAGCTGCTCGGCCATGACATGGAGCGAACGCTCGTACTCGTCCTCGCCGAACAAGGGAGCGCCGACAATCCAGTAGCGGGTGTCCGGGAACCGGCGGCGGGCGGCGGCGGCGGCCCGCAGGAAGACGTGCTGGCCTTTCCATTCGGCGATTCGGCCAATCAGCGCAACCACCGGCGGGTGGTTCCAAGTCGTCTGGCCTGCAAGGTACGGCTCGGCGTCCGTCTCCACATAGCCGTCATGCACGACTACTATCGGGACACCACTGTAGACCACGTCGCCGGACTTGGCCCGCTTCGGCCAGAGCTGATGCAGGGTACTGCTGGAGTTTGCGACTACAGCCTGCGGCATCAGCCTTGACAGCAGGCGAAACGCGGCAGCGGCAGGACCGGGCAGGTATTCACTGTTGATGCTGTCCCGGATATGCCACAGCACGGGGATCCGGGCCAGCCGCCCAGCGATCCCGCCGTAAATATCGGATTTCAGGGAGTTCGTGTGGATCAGGTCTGCCGAGTGTTCCCGCGCAAACCGTGCCAGCGTCCGGCTGTAGGCCAGGAGGGTTTTGATCCGGCTTAGCTTCAGCAGTGAGCCGAGTCCGAGCGTATCTTTGCGTGTTTCACGCAGGGCAGTATCCAGCGGCAGGATCGTCGTCTCGATCCCTGCCGCCCGCAGCCTTCCGACCAGCGGCCCGTCTTCACCCAGGACGACATGCGGCCGAAACCGGGCCGGGTCGAGCGCTTGAATGAGGTTCAGCAGTGCAATCTCACCGCCCCCAAGCTTCGCCGTATGGTCCACATAAAGAACGTTTTTGGGCGGATAATTCGGAGGCATTTTGCGGGGGGAAGGAGTCATAAAGACCTTCAGTGCATAATTCATGCCAAGTCGAAAAAACCTATGAATTTCGGCGCTTCTGATTGACCCTGCCCCAACACGGGTACGTTTATATTGTCTACCCGCTTGTTCCCCAGAAAGGGCTATTCCATGACACCCTCTTCCGCCCGTTATGTCCTTGTCGGCGGCGGCCTTGCCTCCGCGACAGCGGCAGAGACGATCCGCAAGTACGATTTAAAGGGCAAAATTGTGATTATCGGCTCCGAGCCGCACCCACCCTATCACCGCCCGCCCCTCTCGAAAGAATATCTGCGCGGCGAAGCAACGGCCGAAGATGTCCTGCTCATTCAGCCTGAACCCTGGTATGCTGAGAACAGAGTCACGCTTTTAACAAACACGAAGGCAGTTGGGGCGAATACGAAGACAAAAATTGTGACTCTGGGCAGCGGCGACACGATCACCTACGAAAAGCTGCTGATTGCCACGGGGTCGTCACCGAAATTCTTAGACATTCCTGGCGCGGACGGGCCGAACGTTCGATCACTGCGGACCTGGGAAGACAGCGACGCGCTGAACGCACAGTTAGGCAAAAAAATTATTCTGGTCGGCGGCGGCTATATCGGGGTCGAAGTCGCCGCCGATTACTTGACTAAAGGCGGGCAGGCAACGATTATTGAGCCGACAAGCCACTTATGGAGCAAGTTCGCGTCGCCAGAATACGGCGCGTTCTTAAAGAAGAAGCTGGAAGCGGCTGGGGCCGAAATTATTTTAGGCGACGCAGTGACGGAAATTTCGGCGTCGGGCGTTCAGACAGAATTGGGCCGGACGATCAGCGGCGATATTGTGCTGGTCGGAGTCGGGGTCAGGCCGAATTTGGAGTTTGCGCTTACAACCGGTGTAGACATAGACGAGAAGAAGAACGGCGTTTTAGTCAGCGAGTTCCTGCAGACTTCAGTGCCTGATGTCTACGCCGCCGGTGATGTCGCGGGCTTTCAAGACCCGGTTTTAGGCAAGCGATGGCGGGTCGAGCACTGGAACAATGCGCTCTGGCACGGCGAGATTGCCGGGGCGAATATGGCGGGCCAGAAAATCGCCTATGACCATATCCCAAACTTTTACTCCGATGCGCTGGACATTCACTTTGAGCTGTTCGGCGACCCGCAGGGCGGCAAGGGTGGCCTGTTTCACGGCGACCCGGAGACAAACCGCTTCGACGAGCTTTATTTGGACGAAAACAATCGGGTCGTCATGGTCATCTCGGTCAACCCACCCCCCGAGTTGTATGACACGCTGCGAAAGCTGCCGCGCGTCAAGCCAGACGTAGACGATCTTAAAGACGAAATCCGCAGCATTGACTTTGATTTAGACCTGCTGCTGGCGCTGGATTAGGGACCCCTCCCGCTCGTTCCTGGCACTTGCGGCATCCTGCCTCAGTGTCTCTCCCTCCCCTGTTAGGGAAGGGCAACAAAGAGTAAAGATCGAGAGACAAAAGCGCCTGCGTCTACGGCTGTGGTCCGAAAGCCCTTCCCTAGCAGGGGCCTCTAGTCGCAAAGCCTCCATAGCGAGGTGAAAGGGAGAGACACTGAGGCAGGATGCCGCAAGTGCCAGGAACGAGCGGGAGGGGTTCTACTTCACTAGAAACTTGTCAGCGGTTCGCAGGCTGAGGGCCATGATGGTCAGCGCCGGGTTAACGCTCAGCGCACTCGGGAAAACCGAGTTGTCAACGATGTACAGGCCGGCAACGTCGTGTGATTGACAGTCGGCATCCACGACCGATGCAGCCGGATCGTCGCCCATCCGGCAGGTGCCGATAATGTGCGCGTAACGCTCTAATGCCCAGACTTCTTTCGCTCCGGCTTCCTCCCAAATCGCCCGCATAATCTTTTCGCCGTGCGCCGTCATGCGCTTTTCATTCTCGCCCGCCGTGAAGTGAACGCGCGGCTTCGGCAGTCCCCGCGCATCTGTTTCGTCGGACAGTTCCAGGTAATTATGTTCGTAGGGCAGGCAGTCGCCGCAGATGTTGATGCCGGCGACATGGTTGTAGCCGCGCATGTGGTCCCGCAACTTCGGTCCCCAAATCCCTTCGGCACGGGCAAACTGGGTGGCATAAGTGACCGGCATAACTCCAATGGATTGCAGCAGGTAGCCGCCGGCAAAATCGGCGTCTTTAGGCCGATGCGTGTCTTCCGAGATCAGACTGCCGGGGATGCCTTTGTAGGGCCGAATGTCTTCGGCGAACTGACCCCAAAGCTGGATCGCCGTATGCGCCATGAAGTTCTTCCCGACCTGTCCACTGCCGTTGGCGAGGTTGTTGATCAAGAGCAGGCGAGGACTTTCAATCGCGCCGCCGCACAAAAAGACGTTCCGGCAGGGCTGATGATGCTCGCGCCCGTCCTGCACATACACAACCCCCGTGACAGCGCCGGATTTGTCAGTCTCAATCCATGTTGCAAAGCACTCGCTCCGGACTTCGGCCCCGTTTTGGAGGGCAATCGGAATAAACGTCACATCCATGCTGGCTTTTGCGCCGACCGTGCAGCCGGCCTGGCAGAAGCCGCGATTGGTACATGCTCTGCGCCAGCCGACCCCCGCCTGAAAGTACGGCGCGGAGAGCGCAGCATTCGGCGCGGGCGACGTTTTAATCCCAAGTGCCGCACATGCCGTTTCCATAAGCTGGGCTGCCCCATTCAGTGGCAGAGGCGCGAGTGGATACGGCTGGTCATGGGCGTCCCACGGGTAGGGCGACGGACCGGAAATGCCGAGAAACTGTTCCAGCTCCGTGTAATAGGGCTGAAGCTCCGGGTAGCCGAAGGGCCAGTCTACGCCAACCCCGAACTCGGAGTGAATTCGAAAGTCGCCGGAATGGGCACGGGGCGTGTAGGCGGTATAGTGAAGGGTCGAGCCGCCAACCCCAATGCCGGAGTTATTGGACCCGAACGGCAGTGGGTTACCGCCGGCAGACAAGCGCTCATCGTTCCAAAACAGCTTTTCCTGTGAGCGTTCATCGGTCGCAAAGTCGCGGGCGGGGTCCCAGAACTTTCCGGCATCAAGCGCGACGACGCTGCGGCCTGCGGCGGCAAGCCGGGCCATCAGCGGCGCTCCGCCCGCGCCGGTGCCGATGACAACCGCGTCAACGGTCTCGGTCAGCGGATAAGCCTGCTTGGACGGGACTGCCTGCGGGTTTGGAACAGTCGCGGTCACCGGGGCCATTTCCAGCGCAATCCCTGATAGCGTAGGTACGGCGGAAGTGTTCGGTTCCGGCTCCCAGGCTTCGCGCTCGTTCATTTTGATCTTGGACCAGCCCTGTCCGTCCGCCAGGCCGACATAGCCGATTTCTTCCTGCGCGAGTGGATGAGAGTAGTAATATGTGGTCGCTTCGGCCAGCAGGTCCTCGAAGTAGTGATTTCCAGGCAGCGTCTGCCAGATCTCGCCTGGCGCACTGCCAGACTGCACAGCTGCCAGCACCGCGTCCTGCTGCCCTGCGTCCAGCGAAATAAACTCCGTCTGGTAAATCGCTTGTGCCGATTGATTGAGGCCCTGCAGCCCAAAACGCGCAGCTTCGGTATCCGGCGGCAGGGTATCGTAGCGCCAGCCGTCGGATTTGCCCCCGACAAGGCGAGTATCGATCGCCAGCGCCATTTCACGCGCCGTCGGCGCGATTGGCCCTGCAAACAGCCGCTCTAAAACGGCACAGAGCGTGTAAAAGTCGCTGTCGGCAAAGAAGCGCGGGGCCACATCAGACGCCTCCAGACGAGCTTGCAGGACAGCGCGAGTGGCAGGTGTGACGAGACCGGTATCGAGCAAGGCACGGACTGTGCCGGCAGGATAAGTATCGGCAAAAGCATTTGTAGGATTAGCGAGTGGCATGGATGAAACTCGTTTCTAATAGACAGGCGGACAAGAGCGAGGAAGTAAGCTCCTACCCTTTCTTTGCTTCCAGTTCTTCCCACCGTTCGTACAGTGCTGAAACCTGGTCGCGGGCGGTGGGCAGAGCGTTCCAAACGTCGTGCAGGCGGGCGGCATCAGACGCGACTTTTGGGTCTTCTAGCTGACGCTCAAGTGCGGCAACAATTTCATCGGCAGCCTCGATTTTCGCTTCGATTTGGGCTAGCTCTCGCCGCTCCGACGTTGACAGCCGGTTTGCCGCAGGAGCCGGCGCTTTGGAGCGCACCGGGACAGCAACCGGCGGGGCGGGCTTTTGGGCAGATTCCCACTGGGACAGCCCCGTGAAGTACGCTGTACCACCACGTCCGTCAAGTGCCAGCAAATCCGTCGAAACACGGTCAAGTAAGTAACGGTCATGGGTCACCAGCACCAATGCACCGGGAAACGACAGCAAACTGTCTTCTAAAACTTCCAATGTTGGAATGTCCAGATCGTTGGTTGGCTCGTCGAGTATCAGCACGTCGGCGGGCTGAAGCATGAGATTTGCAATCAAAATCCGTGCCTGCTCGCCGCCAGATAGCACCCGGATTGGGGTATTCAACTGTTCGGTCTTAAACAAAAACCGCTTGGCCCAGCCGGAAACGTGCATCGGGTTCCCCCGGTAGGTCACGGTATCAGAGTTCGGACTGAGGGCATCACGCAAGGACAGCGTTTTGTCAAGCTGCTGCCGGGCCTGGTCGAACAGCACGACGCGCAGGTCATCGGCACGTTTGATCGTGCCGCTATCCTGGCTCATTTCTCCGGTCAGCAGCTTGATCAAAGTCGTCTTACCGCTGCCATTCGGCCCGATGAGGCCAAGGCGGGTTCCCGGCGCAAGTGTCAGATCCAAGTCCGAAAACAGCGTTCGTCCGGCCAGCGTCTTGCTTAAGCCCTTAGCGACAATTAAGTCGCGCGTCTGGCGGCGTGACGCATTAAAGTCAATTCCGGCAGTCTTTCCCTGAGCATTCCGGAACTTCAGCTCGGCCAGTTCCTCAATCATCTGCCCGGCCTGCTGAATGCGCCCTTGCGCTTTGGTCGTTCGCGCCTGCGGGCCGCGCCGCAGCCATTCGATTTCGCGCTTGACCTGGGTTTGCAGGGCATCTTCCCGGTGCGCCTGGGCCGCGAGATAATCTTCGCGCTGAACGAGAAAGTCACTGTATGTGCCGTTGACACTCAGGTACCCTTCGGCGTAGGCTGGGTGCAGCTCGACCACCCGGTTCGTCACGTTCTCCAGGAACACCCGGTCATGGCTGATCAAAACAAACGCGAACGGCGCCTCCTGCAGCAGAGACTCCAGCCACAATACGCCTTCCAAATCCAAATGGTTCGTCGGCTCATCTATCAGCAGAAGCTCGGCATCCTGCACCAAAGCACGGGCCAGCGACAGCCGCTTTTTCCAGCCGCCCGACAGCGTACTAACTGCCTGGTCACGTTCGGCGAACCCGACTTTCCCGAGTGCCACTTCGATGCGAACATCCCGCTCGATTTCGTCGAGATGCTCGCTGTCAATCGCGTTGGTCAGCACACTACCGACCGTTGCGTCTTCCGGAAACACATCTTCCTGTGCGATATACGCCGTTCGCAGGCCGCGCCGTGCCGAAACCGTCCCGCTGTCCGGCTTTTCCTCGCTCCCAAAAATCCGCAGAAGCGTGGACTTACCCGCCCCATTCGGCCCAATCAGCCCCATCTTCTCGTTCTCGCCAACGCCGAGCGAAATATCCTGGAATAGTGGCCGGGAGCCGAAAGATTTAGTCAGTGCCGCGCAGCTTAACAAAACAGCCATAGTTTACTCAAAACCGAACACGTTTGACAAAGAAAAGCGACCTGAAGCCGGGGTCGGCGAACAGGTCGCAAAGAAGTTTTTGGGATGCACCCGGAGCGATTCGAACGCCCGACCGATCGCTCCGAAGGCGATTGCTCTATCCACTGAGCTACGAGTGCGATACGGAAATTGTACCCGGTGGGCAGAAGGAAGTCAACCGGGCCGGTACTTTTCGCGTGCCCCCGTGGTACAATGGCAAGGCCCTGTAGCCGGAAGCCTCGACCAAGGAGAAGAATATGAACCGTCTCAAGCTGATCTCTTTGCCAACATTGCTCGGGCTGGTACTCGCCCTGCCAGCCCTCGCCGACGAAACACTGACGATGAACGGCAAAACCGCCTCCACGACGGTCCGGACTGTCAATGGCAGCGCGTATGTCAAAATCGCCGATGTGGCTAAAGCACTCGGCATGGTTGTCGTTAAACGCCCCGGCGGTTACGCGCTCACGCGAAGCGGCGGAGCAAGCCAGGTGCAGGCAGTGACCGAAGGCAAAACCGGCGACGTTTTGTTCGACGGCTGGTGGCGGTTTCAAGTTCGCAGTGTCGAAACGCCTGCCTCGTACCCGGCAAAGTTTTTGGAGGAGGCCAACTCGCTCAAATACGACCGCAGTTCCCACACGGTCTCTGCCGCCCCACACTTCAAAGTGGTGGCTGTCCACTGCCGCATGACCAACGGTCAAAAGACGGCGCAGACTTTCTGGATTGCGCCGCTTCCCGGCGAGCGCGAAATTCACACTGCCCTCACGGATACCAGCGGCGAGTCGTACCCGCCGGACTGCTACGATCTCGACGGCTCGACCTCTCAAAGCAAGCTGCTTCTGCCAGGGGCAAAAACCGACTTTGTGATCCTATTCAATGTTCCCGAAGCCACTCAAATTAAAGAGCTGGTCTTCACGCTGCAAAACAACGATGCCCGGCCTGGAAACGACGTGCGCGTCTCACTGACACCCTGAGCGGCTGCTCCAAGCAGCCGCCCCGTATTTCCAGGCGTCAGCGCCGCTAGGAAGCTTGGCGCAAAAGGCCGTACTCGATGCTGTCTACAACGGCGTGCCAAGATGCATCAATAATGTTAGTCGAAACGCCGATGGTAGACCAGGTCTCGCCGGCGTCGGCGTAGTCAACGACCGCACGGACTTTAGCCGCCGTGCCTTCTTTGACATTAACGACACGCACTTTGAAGTCAGTCAGCCGGATTGATGCAAGCTGCGGATAGTGCGGGGTCAGAGCCAGCCGCAGGGCGCTGTCCAAAGCATTCACCGGACCGTCCCCTTCCGCTACCGTCAGCA
>JAYVVR010000098.1:0-2111 GCA_043786835.1 Armatimonadota bacterium
AGCTCGCTGGATCGCCGCCGACTCAGGGTCGTAAGTCAGCACCTGAACCCGACTGTCAAGACGCAGGCGAGTTCGCAGGTCAACCAGCGCGGCAACATCGCCAGAGGTCGCCGGATAGAGCAGAACCGTGGGCAAGGGTGCTTTTGCCGGAGCGGAGCGGAGCGGGGATAGGCCGAGCAGCCCAAGCGCGGCGGCCCCGAGCAGGATTAAGGCTGGCTTTGCTGGCAAATCTGGAGTCCTGTCTGGCAGGCAGACAGCCCGCGCTTCGCTGTTTCAATATCCCGCCCTGCCGCGATCTGGGTCTGGTACGACCGTATTGCGCTCTGGTACGCCTGCTTTGCCGGCGCATATGAGCCGGCCTCCTGTAAAGACAGCGCTCGCTGCTGGTAGATCTCGCCCTGCCCGTCATCGGATGCTCCGAGTGAGCCAGCAGCAGGGGCGCTAGCCCCCTCGGTGTCGCGGGCCTGATGGACAGTAATCTGGATATGCGACGACAGATTCGATTGATAGGGACTTGTGCTTGGAGCCAGACTGCCGGAGTAGCCGCCGACAACGACCGTATGGCGCGGCACGGCAGAAAGGGCCGAACCGGAAAAGGCGACACCATCAGGAAGGAACACCGGGGCCGGGGCAACTCCGCCGGAAACCACACCGCCCGCGCCAACCGGCGACAGGGCGGCGAGCCTCAGCGGAGGCAGCTCCAAGCCGCGATTAGTCCGGCGCACGGCAGCAGCGCGGCGCGGCACTGCTGGCAGGCTCCAAACCGCGGCGCTTGCCGGGACGGCAGCAGTTGGAGCCGGGCCGGTAAATGGGTCGCGGGACGTAATGACCGGCGGCACATACACAGGCATCTGGATGTTAGCGTGAGGGGGCGTCAATACCATCGGCGGAGCAGTCGCCGAAGCAATTTGAGTTCCCGGCGCAAATGCCGATCGGGCTATCGCCACCGGCGCTGGCGCGACGGGCGTCGTCACCGGATAAGTTTTGACGGTTTCCGCCGACGCCCACGGATGGGTTACCAGCAGCCCGGCCACTAGCACCAGGGCGGTCGCGCCGCCGGCGGCATACAGCGGGCGTCGCTGCGAGGTGGTCCTAGCAGCAAGCGGCGCGGCGGACAGCTCTGAGAATCGCTTGCCGATTTGCGGTCCAAGCTTGAGGAATGCCGGCGGCAGCCACTGATGAGAAATGGGTGGGGCGGTGGCGCGGACATGAACGCCGCGCCGGAGCTGGTCGAGTTTTGCGGCGTCGGCCTGACTGTCCGGGTTCAGCGACAGGACAGACTCAAAATGATGAATGGCCTGGGCGTCGTCGCCGCTCTTTTCGTAGAGTGTCCCGAGCAGCGAATGGGCCGTCGTGCTGTTGGGATTAAGAGCAAGCGCCGCCAAGCAGGCGGTAATGGCGGCGGCCTGGTTACCGGCCTGGTTATGCCAGAACGCCATATCGAGTAGGCGTGTCAGCTTTTCGACGTCTTCTTCGGATTGGTGCAGCGGCAGGTCCTGAATAGACAACATCAAGGTCCGGTAGCCGGAGTTGATTTTCGCGCCGCATTCCTTACAGTATTTGCTGTCCAGAGAGTTGTGGGTGTTACAGTCTTGGCAGTACATGCGTTGTACCTCGTTCAGTCGGTTGCGTCTTTGCTTTGGGGCAAAGTTTCTTCTTTAAGAGTATCACAATTGGCACCGTTTGTCAAGCCGGAAGCGCGGGTTTAAGATACGGCACTTCTCCGGTAAAGATTTAGCATGAATACTTCTACAACATCTATCTTGGAATTTCTGAACTTTCCGGACTTAGACTTGGGTACCACGCCGCTTGATCTCGAAATGCTGCAAGACCCGGCGCTGACCAAAGAGCTGACTCTGCGCCTGCTGAATGGCCCCCTGCCGTCGGGCGAAAGCCGGGAAGCCGCCGAGGCTTTAAAGGGACTCTTGGACGACGTAGACTGGGTCGCCGTCTCTGAAGCCATGCAGGGCCGTGTTCAGGTGACCGAGGCGATGTTTGACGTCAAACAGTCCTAGTGAATACTCCACACCCACGAGGGGTGTGGCTTCTAAGGATTTACACCTAATCGTTGTATTCCCAACGATAATATGTTGATCGCAGCATTCCTATCT
>JAYVVR010000099.1:0-2110 GCA_043786835.1 Armatimonadota bacterium
GGTCCAGCACTTCGTAAGCGTCGGCAAACGGCGTCGGCGTGCGCATATCACTCAGGAGATAGGCGATTTGCGGGTCAACCGCTGCGGCGTCAAGTGTTCGGGCTAACGTCCCGACGAGATGTGCCCGGACGACTGCTGGGTCAGGCTCGTACAAAAAGCGGTGTCCCAAAGGCGCGGTCCAGCCGGATTGCTCATCAGCAGTGCCGGTTAATGTGTGGGTCTCAGATGGCATGATGACTGTCGCCGACAGCGTGTGCCCCGTCTGCGCTTCCCCAAGCCACAGCAAGCTTTCCCGGCAGTCGCCGCCTTCGGAAATAAACTCCAGCTCCGCCCCGAACGGCGCGGCAAGAGCATGGTCAATCGCCGGCGAGAGCTTGACGCCGACCGACTTGATGCCGGACGCCGACAGTGCATGCAGCCAGGACAGCGGGGGGGTGTATTCTTCGGGGTCGGACACGCGGCGGCTGTTCTGCCGCCGGGCCGGGTCCAGCCAGGCCGCATCGGTGTCGAGCTTGGCTTGGGTGAAGTCGCCCGGGTGAACTGTCACTTTGTCTGCTAACTCCCAAACACGGGCGTTTTCTTCGGCGAACGCTGCTCGAACTGGGTCGCACTCATAAAGTGTTACGCGCAGTCCGGCACGGGCGAACGCCAGCGCGTCGCCGCCGATGCCGCCGCCTAAATCGGAAACGCTCTCTGCGCCTGATAATTTGAGCCGGGCGGCGTGATAGTCTGCTGTTCCACGCCCTGACGCCTGTTCAAGTGCTTCCCGCACGAAGTACATTTTGGATGCAAGCGGCCCAAACTTCGTCCCGCCGCGCTTTCGAATCTCCGACAGCTCCCACGCCGCGTTCGCGAGTTCGGGCGGCGCTGACCGGCGCAGACGCGTTAAGGCTGTCAACGTATCGGCCCGATCCTCATAGAGCCTCCCCGCCTCCACCGTCAGCGTTCGGCCTGCGGGCGACAGCAAAAATTGAGCTGTGTTAAAATCCACGCAGGGGATTGTACCCGGCGCGGCGAATAATCCACCATGCCACTTGATTTGCCGAAGAACTGGAACGGCATTTATGCCGCCTCTGACAGCTACTTTTTCGGCACCGAGCCGAGCCAGATTGCCCAAACCGCTTTTCGTTTCTTTGAGGCGTTCGGCGGCGATCCTAAGACCGCGCAGGCGCTCGATCTCGGCAGCGGGGAAGGGCGGGATACGGCGTTTCTTGCCGGGGCCGAAATGCATGTCACCGCCCGTGATGTTTCAGAAGTCGGCCTCGAAAAGACCCGTGCTTTGCTGGCCTGGCGCGGCGTTTCTTTGGAATATGTTGATCTTGCTATCGCGGACATTAATGCATTCGAGTATCCCATCGGCGCTTATGACATTGCGCTGGCTGCGAACGTGTACCAATTTCTGCCGCCCGCCGATGTTCCCGGTCACATGGAAAGGCTCAAAGGAAGTGTAAAACCTGGCGGCATTTGTGCTGTCGGCGTTTTCAGCCCGGCGATGGCAGGGTGGGGGGTTGACCTCAAAAACTACTGGACTGCGACTGCCGATGTACTTCATACATACTTTCCCGGAGAGGCAGGCTGGCTGCTGCTGGACCGCACGGAATACTGGACCTACCGGGTTCACGACAAAAGCCAAATGTCATTTTCGTATGTCGTCGCCCGGAAGCCTCCGGGCTAAATCCCCATGCCACCGAATATCCCCGATGCAAATTTCAGGAACCGTTATGACTGCACATCACCTTTATTTAGTTGCGCCCGGCGCGACGCCTGCCGAAATCCGCGCATTCTACACAAAAATTTTGGGCTTGCCTGAGATTCAGAAGCCGCCGAGCCTTGCCGAGACGCCGGTGCTGTGGTTCGATGCCGGTCCGATTGTGTTTCATGTCGGCCATCCGAGCGCGGGAGCAGTCGGCGACGGACATACCGCCCTTGCTGTTGACAGTGTCGAAGCTGCCCGCGCCCGTTTTCTTGCCCTCGGCGTCACTGTTGACGACAACGTGATTCCCATGGGCTATCCACGCTTTTATATCCGTGACCCGTGGGGCAATCAGTTCGAGGTGCTGCCATCCAGGCTGCCATAATCACGAGGTTGTGTGGTAAAATTAAGTTAAGG
>JAYVVR010000100.1:0-2109 GCA_043786835.1 Armatimonadota bacterium
GGTGCGCCGGTCGAATGTCCGGGAGCCTTCCTCGTGCGGCGTTTCCTGAGCGAGCGTCCGCAGGCGCGTAACCACCGAGCCGACGGCGGCGTCGCCGTAGCCGATGGCTGCGAGCAGGTCTTCCATGCCCGGATGGTTCATCTGCTCGCCGATTTTGTTCAAGACTTCCGGGGTCATCAAGGCTTTAATGTCAAGATGCAGGCGCTCTAATTCTTTTTGCAGCAGCTCGCGCCCACGAGCGATGTTTGACGCATAGCGCAGCTTGCGGAAGTAGGCTTTGATTTTGGTCCGGGCATGGCTGGTTTTCGCCGATGCCAGCCAGTCGAGCGAGGGGTTTGCATTAGGCCGGGTCAGAATCTCGACAATGTCGCCGTTCTTGAAGTGGTAAGTGAGCGGGACAATTTTGGCGTTGACTTTCGCCCCCGCGCAGTGCTGACCGAGCGCCGAGTGAATGCGGTACGCGGCGTCAACGGGGGTTGCGCCGAGGGGGAAGTCCAAAACATCGCCTTTGGGCGTGAAGACGAAAACTTGGTCGGTGAACAAGTCGCCGACAACCGAGCGCAGGAACTCGCCGGGTTCTTTGGCGTCGTACTGCCAGTCGAAGAGCTGCTGACGCAGAAGCGTCAGCTTTTTGTCGAAGCGCTTGTCGTCACCGCCACTTTTGCTTTTGCCGCCCCCGCCTTCTTTATACTGCCAGTGAGCGGCAATGCCGAAATCGGCGGTGCGGTGCATTTCGGTCGTCCGGATTTGTATCTCTAACGGCTCGCCGTTCGGCCCAATCACTTTTGTATGCAAAGACTGGTAGCCGTTCGACTTCGTTTTGGCAATATAGTCGTCGAAGCGTCCTGGCAGCGGCATCCAGACTTGATGGACAATGCCGAGAGCATGATAGCAGTCGGCGACAGTCGGGACAATCACGCGCAGGGCAATCAGATCGTAGATCTCGCCGAGATCAAGTGTCTGCTTCTGCATCTTATTATAAATGGAGTAAAGATGCTTGGGCCGGCCCTGAAACTCTGACTGAATTCCCTCTTCCGCCAGCCGCGTTTTCAGCGTGTCGGTTGCAATCGCAATGTCTTTTTCCCGCTGCGCCCGTGTCCGGTCCAGCTTCTGCTTCAGCTCAGTATAGGCTTCGGGGTTAAGATACTTGAACGCCAGGTCTTCAAGCTGCCACTTGATCTGCCAGATGCCTAACCGATGTGCCAGCGGCGCGAAAATCTGAAGCGTCTCGGCGGCAACTTTCTTCTGCCGATGCTCCGGCATCGCGCCCAGCGTCCGCATATTGTGGAGTCTATCCGCGAGCTTAATGACCATAACCCGCAGGTCTTTTGCCATTGCCAGCAGAATTTTGCGTAAATTGGCAGCGCTTTTCGTTGTCTCGCCATGCCGCTTCTTGCGGGCCAGCGCGTCGGCGGCTTCGGGGGTTTCAGCGGGGAGGGTATCTATTCTTGCGCCCGGCTCGGCTTCGCTGCGGGCCTCGAAGTCGGCAAGTTTCAGCTTCGTGACGCCGTCTACCAAGTCGGCAATCTCAGCGCCGAACTCGGCAGCAAGCTGGTCGCGGGAAATGCCGCAGTCTTCGACAACATCATGCAGGAGGCCAGCGGCAAGCGTTGCATCGTCCATTTCAAGCTCAGTCAGGACAATCGTGACGGCGATAGGGTGCGTGATATACGGCTCTCCCGACCGGCGAAGCTGGCCTTCGTGCTTGGCTTTTGCGTAGTCGTAGGCCCGGCGTAAAAGGGCGTCGTCCGAGCGAGGGTTGTAAACACAGGCTCGGCGAATAATATCTTCGATTGGATTTTCTTCAGGCATAGGTATTCTTGCGCGTTTCCCGTACTGACTCAACACTTTCGTGAAAAGCGCTGTTCCCCGCAGTTTGGTTCCGGCGTTATTGCCTGTGTCCTGATTTGCCTCTGTTTTAGGTTCCGTCCTGGCCTTCATTGCCGTGTCGTCATGCTTTCTAGGTAGCTTACTCCTTTATTGTGCCTTATTTTGGCAACTTCTGCATCACCTTGTTCCGTGAGCCCGCTTCTTTTTCTGTTTTTTCGGCTTCTTCGCGCTCTGACTCGGCCATAACCTGTTCCGGGGACATGATTTTACCGCCGAATT
>JAYVVR010000101.1:0-2107 GCA_043786835.1 Armatimonadota bacterium
TCCTCGGTCATTGTCGCGGGTCTCGGCACCTATGTCTGGGTCTCCGGTAAGGACTTTGGCGGCCTCGGTAAGTTCTTGATTTTCGCGCTGTTCGGCCTGATTATCGTTGGACTCGTCCGTTTCTTCGTGCCGTTCAGCCCCGGTCTGAGCCTCGGGTATGCGGTCATCGGTGCACTGATTTTCGCCGGCTTCACGCTGTACGATTTCTCGAATATCAAGTTCCGCTATGGCCCGAACGATTACGTTTTGGCTACGGTCGCGCTGTATCTGGACTTCATCAACCTGTTCTGGTTCCTGATTCAGATCCTGCTGTCTCTCAGTGGTGGCGGCTCTTCGCGGCGAAACTGAACACCGCTCTTGCCAGCCCGGTCACGCAAGTGACCGGGCTTTTTTGTGCAACAGGAAAGACAGAATGTGGGAACAGAGGCAAGTATGGAAAAGAATGGGCGAACCTTGTGTTCGCCTCCTCTGTTCGTGTTCGCCCTCTTTGTTTGTGTTCGCCCTCCATATTTGTGCCGCGTTCCGAATCAGCAGGAACTTTCACTCCCGCTGCCGAATCTACTTCCCATGAACACACAAAGCAGAACGCTGGTTGCGCTCGACGTTGACACAGCGGAAAAAGCGCTGGCGCTGGCGAAGACGCTGGCGGGGGAAGTCGCCGGGTACAAGGTGGGCTTGGAGCTGATCAATGCCGTCGGTTTCGGATTTTTGGGCCAGTTGAAAGCGCAGCTCGGACCCGATGCCAAAATTTTTTATGACTGCAAGTTCCACGACATCCCAAACACTATACTGGGAGCGGCAAAAGCGGCGGCAAAACGTGGGGTTTGGATGCTGAACGTTCACGCGTCGGGCGGCAGCGCCATGATGTCGGCGGCAGTTCAGGGAGCAAAAGAAGGGGCTGACGCGGCAGAAGTGCCGAAGCCTCTGGTCATCGCCGTCTCGGTCCTCACCAGTATTAGTCCCGAAGTGCTTCGGGATGAGATTGGCGTCGCGCGTTCGGTGACGGAACAAGTCGTCCATCTCGCGCGTCTGGCACAAGACAGCGGCTGCGACGGGCTGGTTGCCTCGCCGCACGAAATCCAAGCTATCCGAACTGCTTGCGGGCCTGACTTTGTGCTGGTCATTCCCGGTGTCCGCCCGGCTGGAGCCGCGCACGGGGACCAGAAGCGGGTGATGACACCCGGCGAAGCGGTCTCCGCCGGGGCGCACTACATTGTGGTCGGCCGCCCGATTACGGCGTCGCCCAACCCGCGCGAAGCCGCCGAGGCGATTAACAGAGAGACGAATGAAAGTCATACGAGCTAATTTTTGGAGTGTTTCCCTCGCCATGCTGCTCACGGCGGGCCAGGTTTGCACGGCGGATCCCGCGCCTGCGGTGTCTATTGCCGGGCAGAATGTTCTGCTGGCCGGAGTCATCAAGCGTGTCGAGACCGGGCCACGAGCAGCGCTGTTCACCGGCGGCGACGGGCGGGATTATGTGCTGGATTTATCATCCGCGAAGATCACATTGCCTGGCGGGGTGAATGGGCTAAAGCCGGGAATGCGCGGCACGGTTTCGGGAACGGGAAACAGTGACGGCAGCGTTGCCGTCAGCCGTCTTCAGCTTCTGCCGCCTCCCGCTCCGGTTCCTGCCGACACCGAACCGCTGGATTACACAGTGCGCGGCACTGTTGAAGCGCTTGACTTGGTCCGAGGGTCGTTTGCTGTGCGCGTTCAAACCCACACGCGTATCGTGTATGTCACCCCTGACACCGACACTCGCGAACTGGGATCGACGCCTAAAAACTTCCCGGTTCAGCCCGGTCAGCGTGTTACGGTCGGCGGCTCGCTTCAGCCGAACGGCACCGTGCTGGCGGCTGTATTGAACGAAAAGATCGACTTCAGCTACCGGACATCGGCAGACCAGGCGAACCGTGTGCTGTTTGGCCTGGTTTCGTCACCGGCGAACAAGCTGCGCGGTCGTGATTTTCGTATTCGCGTCGAGGGCGGCACGGAACCGAAGATTGTCTCAACCCGGAGCATCCCTATCCGGCGCGAAGGCCGCCAGATTTCTGTATTTGATTTGACCCGCCGGGACACGGTGCGCGTGATTGGTCGCCTCAAAGGC
>JAYVVR010000102.1:0-6143 GCA_043786835.1 Armatimonadota bacterium
ACTGAAGAGCTGGGCTTTAATACGCATCGCCTCGGCTGGAACCTGCTGTACGGGGTAGGGGGCTACGCGATTGCCCTGCCACTGCTGTTCCTTGGGCAGAGTGTCGGGGCGCACATTCCGGGGCCGACCCCATCAAACCCGGCAATTCCTTTGATGGCAAATGCCGGGACTGTCTGGGTGCAGCTTCTTCTCGCCGGGCTGGCAACTCTTGCCGCGCCGCTCTGCGAAGAGTTCTTGTTCCGGGGCGTCTTTTATAATGCCGCGAAGCTCAAAGTCGGTGTCTGGCCCGCGATTGTCCTGACCGGGCTGATTTTTGGATTCGTCCACCCCGTCGGCATTGCCGCCATGCTGCCGCTTGCCGTTCTCGGCGGCGTCTTTGCCTGGATGGCCGAGACCCGCAAGTCTCTCGTGCCGGGCATGGTCGGCCATTTTTTGCAAAACAGCATGGCAACTTTGATGCTGCTCCTAGCGCTGGGACGCTGAACAAAAGGCATAGTTTGCTTTCTTAGTTCGCGACGCTTTTCAGAAACTCCCGATAGTCAGACATTTCGGCCCGTCCATTCGGGCCGACGCCTTGCGTAAGCAGCCACCAGGTGATCTGGACGGCAAAGTACTGGCTGCTGGAGTGCTTGCCGCCGTAGAGCGATGGTAAATAGTTCGGCTCGACGACGCGAATGCCTGCCTCGGGTCTCAAAGGGGCGGCAAGCAGTCCACGGTCAATCGCGGACGTGTTCTCGGCAAAGCAGTCCGTAAGAATAGCAAGTATTTCCGGCAAGATTCTTCTGGTGAAGCCCCGCATCTAAGCGAAGCCCCGCATCTAAGCGTGGAACGCTTCGTGCCGGCAGGTGTTACTCAAATTAGGTAAACTTATGGAGACGATAACTCTCAGCGTAACGGGCATGATGTGTGACGCTTGTGTCGGTCACGTCACTCGGGCCCTTTCAGGCTTAGCAGGCGTCGAAAAGGCTGACGTTAGCCTAACAAGCAACACGGCGACTGTGATTTATGACCCGGCGCAAGTCACGCTTGAACAGATGACAGACGCAATTGCCGACGAAGGGTATGAAGTCGGAGGTTGAAGGCAAAAAACTGAAGAGGGTGAACACAAGGTTCGCCCCTACGGGGTTCGGAATAGAATTGGAAACGGAATGTAGGGCGCGAACCTTGTGTTCGCCCTCTGAAACTCGCCCTTTCTGAGGGGTGTCTGCAGCCATTAACTCTGAAGAACAGTAAACTATGATAGAAACGTGTGCGCTGGATCTCACCGGGATGCACTGTGCGTCGTGTGTTGGGCGGGTTGAGCGCTTCCTGAAGAAGGTGCCCGGCGTCGAAGATGCCTCGGTGAACCTTGCGACAAACCGGGCGTTTATCGCATTTGACCCGGCACAGGCGCAGCCGAGCGCATTGATCGCCGCGGTGGAACGCGCCGGTTATGGGGCTGCGCCTGTCAGCGCAACGCCAAATACCCAAGCTGCCCAGCGCGATCCTGCGCTCCTGAACCTGATTGGGGCGGCGGGTTTGACTGCCCCCGTGCTGCTATTTTCGATGCTGACGATGGGCATGGGACACGCGGCTTGGACGGAATGGCTGTTCGCGGCGCTGACGGCAGGGGTCGTTTTCGGATTCGGGCGGCAGTTTTTTGCCGGGGCCTGGAGCGCCCTGACCCACGGCGGCACGGCGACAATGGACACGCTGGTGGCACTCGGCGCGTCGACAGCGTACTTTTCAAGTTTAGCTGAGCTGATCTGGACTTCGCACCCAAAAGTGTATTTCGAGACGGCGGCAACGATCGTCACGCTGATTTTGCTTGGCCGCTGGCTGGAAGCAGGGGCAAAGAAGCGGGCGTCCACCGCCACTCAATCTCTGCTGGCGCTCACGCCGAAAACGGCCCGGCTGGTGATGGAGACCGGCGAAGAGCGGGATATTCTGATTGGATTGCTGAAGCCGGGGCAGATAGTGCGGGTTCGGCCCGGCGAAAAAGTGGCTGTGGACGGCACGGTTGTCGGTGGCACGTCGGCGGTGGACGAGTCGCTGCTGACAGGCGAAAGCCTGCCGGTTGAAAAGTCAGTTGGGGACAGCGTCATCGGCGGCACTGTCGTCGGCAGCGGGACACTTTTGTATCAGGCAACAGCGGTTGGGCCGGATACCGTTCTGGCGCAGATGGTCCGACTGGTCGAACAAGCGCAGGGCAGCAAAGCGCCGATCCAGCGCCTTGCCGACAAAGTGGCAGGCGTTTTCGTCCCCGCAGTTCTTGGTATCGCGCTTCTGACATTTGGGGTATGGCTGCTGGTGCTCCACGCCGGAGCCGCCGCCGCGCTGGCTCCTGCTGTTGCAGTGCTTGTGATCGCCTGTCCCTGTGCGCTGGGCCTGGCAACCCCGACGGCGATTATTGTCGGTATGGGGCGCGGCGCGTCGCTTGGGATTTTGATTAAAAACGGCGACGCGCTAGAGCGGGCACACCACATTTCTGAAGTTCTGCTCGACAAGACCGGGACAGTCACACACGGGCTGCCGATCTTGACCGATATTGTCCTGCATAATGGTCTGGACCGTGCAGCTCTGCTTCGGCTTGCGGCGTCAGCGGAAGCCGGCTCGGAACACCCGCTGGCGGCAGCGATTGTCGCCGGCAGCCAGAGCGCTCTCGCGCAGGCATCGGCATTCACAAACTATCCTGGCTTCGGCATTGAAGCGTTTGTGGACGGCAAAACTATCCGTGTCGGCACGGCGGCGTTCCTGGAGCAGCACGCAGTACCGCTGACGCCGAACGCACAGGCCGATTTGGCTCGGCTGGAAACCGAGGGGAAAACCGCCGTCTTTGTGGCTGTCGGGAGCGAAGAGGCGGGTATACTAGCAGTTGCAGATACGGTCCGGCCCGGCGCAAGAGACGCCGTAACTCGGCTGACCCAAATGGGCCTGCGTGTCTCGCTGCTGACAGGAGACAGCCGGCGCGTGGCGGAAGCGGTTGCCAAAGACGCTGGCATTACGGAGGTCGAAGCCGAAGTTCTGCCGGGCGGCAAAGCGGACGTTGTCAAAAAGCGTCAGCAAAGCGGAGCTGTTTCGATTGCGATGGTCGGTGACGGCGTAAACGACGCCCCGGCGCTGGCACAGGCCGATCTCGGAATTGCAATGGCCCGGGCGGCGGATGTCGCGCTTGAAGCCGCCGACATTACACTTCTGCGCTCCGACTTAAACGGTGTCGCGGATGCAATTTTGCTGTCTCGACGGACGATGAGGACGATCAAGCAGAACTTGTTCTGGGCGTTCGCGTTCAACACCGTCGGCATCCCGCTCGCCGCCTGCGGCCTCCTGAACCCGATGCTGGCCGCCCTCGCAATGGCCTTTTCGAGCGTGGCGGTCGTCACAAACTCTCTGCGCCTGAAAACTGTTCGACTCTGACAAAATAGAAAAGAAAACCGATGAAAACACTTCTCCTGACACTCTCTGCGCTTGCGGCCTTTGCTGTAACCGCGCTTGCGGCTCCAACCGCCCCAACTCCCGCCGCCCCAACTCCCGCCGTGCCGAAGCCTGCCGCACTGGTCTGCCCGATTACCGGGGAGAAGATCGCCTCCCCGGCCGCCGCTGCCGGGCATGAGGCTTATAAGGGCACAACTTACTACTTCTGCTGCCCGTCGTGTCAATCGATCTTTGACAAGGATCGGGACAAAGCCGTCGCCGACGCCGCGCACCGCATGCCGAAAACCCCGTAGGAGTCCCCCCAGCCCCCAATAATGGCGCAACTGTTCACACCGCTACGGAGGAACGACTAGGCGCACCCAGCGGGGGAGCATGACGAGGACCAGAGCAGCGAGCCTTCTAACTCCAGCTCCCTCATTATTGGGAGCTGGAGAACTCTCACTCGATCGAGTACCGGGGAAACCTGTTACTGCCGGCGCACGATTGTCCGGCACGACGGACAGCAGAGGGAGTTCGGCGCTTCGGCGAGGACCGCTTTCAGCCGCTTGTCGAAGTTCTTCTTGATGATGCTGCCGACCAAGAGGTTTGCAATAAAGTCTATCACCCACAGCGCCCCGGACAGCTCGCGGGCAGCCATTCCCGGTCCGTGCATCCCGCCGCCGAACTGCATCTGTACCCCATCGCTCGTCCCGCCTAGCGTGTTCGACGTGTCAAAGTGCGCGGCAGGCAAGAGAACGCTAAAACAGTGCATGCACATCTCGTCGGGCGCGTAAAGCGGCGCGGCCCGGACCGCCGGAGGAGCCGCCGGCAGCGGCATCTGCCTCGTGAACCGGATGCCGCACCCGAGGCACTGGGGGTCTTGAACAAAGTTCAATGCCCCGCACTGCGGGCAGGGAATATGAGAAGTCACCATGAGTTTGTCCTTTCGCTTGATACCAACGATCTGCTGACAACTGCCGGACTTACTTCCCGATTATAACACAGCCTGCTTGTTTCCTGCAACAAAAAAACCTGCGGTAAATACCGAAGGCGTTCATAGTGTTCGCAAAACTAATTAGTGAGGCGACGGCCACACGGTCAGCAGTGTCCAGCCTGCTTTGCCCGAAGGCGACGGCGACAACTGCTGGAGACACACGACGTCCGAAGGGGCGACCAGCTCGCGCCCTGCCGGCTGCTCCGACGGACGTGCCGACGCCCCGGCGACCCCGCTGAGAAGCGCCTTGACCGCAATGTCGTCGGCGACAATTTTTTGCGACGTGACTTTAGTTGTCACGCGCCTCGTGACAGGCCGCAGCCGCCCGTTCCGCCCCGCAGCATACGTTGTCTGCGTCGTCGTCTCCGGCACGGCCGCCGGGGCGCTGACATAGTGGAACTTTTCCACGACATACAGCCCGTGATCTCCCGACAGCACCCGCCCAAGATACCGCGTCCCCCCATGCACCGTAAACCCGACAATGGTTTTCTTCCCAATCAAGCCGTCCAGCACCGCTGGCACTGAAGAGATTGGCACCGAAGCTGCCGGCGCAGACCAGAGCGGCCCGGCAGTGGTAAACAAAGCCGAACAAACAAATAAGCAGCGGCAGTTCATAACAGCCTCCTCTGGGCTAATGCTTGCAGGAAGCGAGAGAAGTTTACTTCCTCGCTTCTTTTGAGACTTGCTCAAACGAACTTCAAGTCCTCGTAGCGCTTGCCTAAGACTATCTCGCTGTTAGTGCCGAGCCAGCGGTCAAGCACGGTCGCATAGACCGCCCGGAAATCGGTCGTGTATTTCAGGTCGCCGGCGTCTAAATCGGACAGGCTCGGGTATGCCCCGTAGAGGCCGCCTTTGACCGGCTTACCCAAAAGAAACATCTCAGATGCCGTGCCGTGGTCGGTTCCACCGCTGGCGTTCTCATGCACCCGCCGCCCGAACTCGGAGAAGGCCAGCGTCAGCACATGGTCGCTCGCGCTCATCTGGTCGAGGTCGATCTGAAAAGCCAGCAGCGTGTCGGAAACGTCCTTCCAAAGCTGGTCGTGACGCCGAATCTGCTGGGTGTGGGTGTCAAACCCGCCGGTCGAGATATAGTAAACACGGGTCCCCAAATTCGCGGCGATAAGCTGGGCGATCTCCTGCATTCCTCGGCCGAATGCCGACTTCGGGTACTGGACCGTCGAATGATACTGAGCGATCCCCGCTGCGATCTTGTCCGCGCTGTCATACGTTTCGGCGGCCGTCTGCTGGAAGAACTTGCCGTAGGGTGTGTTGGAATCACCTGTTTGGATCTGCTTCAACGCGGCAGTTCTGGCCTGCCCTTCGGCGTTGCTTGGGAAGACAACTCCAAAGTTTGCCAGCCCCTGAATGCTCGGCACGGCGGCATGGGCATTCGTGAATGCCTCGCTGGCCTCGCTGCCGATGTTAATTCCGGTTAAAGGTGAGGTCTGCCCGCTCCGAATGGCGTCCAAATAACGCCCGACCCAGCCTTCCGCTCCGAGCCGCTCCGGCTCCGCCGTCTGCCAGATCTCCATCGAGCGGAAATGGCTGTGGTTCGGGTTCGGGTAGCCAACCCCCTGCACAATCGCGAGCTTTCCCTGATCGTACAGCGTCTTCATGCCAGTCATCACCGGACTAAGGCCAACGATATCGTTCAGATGCAGGACTTTGTCGCTGTTGTGCCCGAGCACGGGCCGGGCGCTCCGGTAGACAGAGTCGGCGTAGGGAATGACTGTATTCAGCCCGTCATTACCGCCCG
>JAYVVR010000103.1:0-6134 GCA_043786835.1 Armatimonadota bacterium
CCTTCTTGAAGCTGCTGGTGTACAGGACAACTGTTTCGACAACGCTTGCTTTCCTTCCTCCTTGCCATTTTCTTGACAAACAGCCGGGCGCAAGGTACACTAACGGGCGTTCCCAAAGGAGTCAAGCCATGATTATTATACTCTCGTCAGAGGCGACGAAGGAGAACCTAACGCACGTGACACAGATGCTGGAAGAGCGCGGCTATGGAGTTCACCTGTCGGAAGGCGTCGAAACCACGATTATCGGGGCGGTCGGTGTCCCCGCCGATGCTGCCATGAAGGCCGAAGTCATGCAGCAATTCGAAGCGCTGCCGTATGTGGACAAAGTCGTCCCCGTGACTAAGCCCTACAAAGTTGTCGGCAAGCAGTTCCACCCGGAACCGACCCTCATTGACGTGCGCGGCGTCCTGATTGGCGATCCCAAGTTTGTGGTCGTCATGGCCGGTCCCTGCACCGTCGAAACCGAAGAACAGCTCATGGAGTCCGCACGGGCGGTTAAAGCCGCTGGGGCGCACATTCTTAGGGGCGGCGCGTACAAGCCCTCCACCTCCCCCTATTCGTTCCACGGCCACGGCGAGCCGGCGCTGAAGATGCTGGCAGCGGCCCGCGAAGAGCTGGACATGCCGATTATTACGGAAGTCTTGGACGTTCGAGACGTTGAGCTGGTCTGCCAATACGCTGACATTCTGCAAATCGGGACTCGCAACATGGCGAACTTCCCTCTCTTAACCGAGATCGGAAAAACCCAGGTTCCCGTCATGCTCAAGCGCGGCATGGCAGCGACAATCGAAGAGTGGCTGCAAGCCGCCGAGTACATCGCAAGTAAAGGCAACAAAAATGTCATGCTTTGCGAGCGCGGCATTCGCACGTTTGAGACCTATACCCGGAACACGTTTGACATCAACGCCATCGCCGCCGCGAAAGAGCTGTCACACTTGCCGGTGATCGCCGACCCCTCCCATGCCACAGGCCGGGCAAGTTTAGTCAACGCCGTCACGCGCGGCGCGATTGCCGCCGGGGCCGACGGGATCATTATCGAAGTCCATCCGAACCCCGAGAAAGCCTTAAAAGACGGTGCCCAATCGCTTCTGCCTGAAGCCTTCGACAAGCTCATGCACGACATCGCCCCGATTGCCCAAGCCGTTGGTCGCCACATTTAGGAGATAATCATGGCAGTTATGCAGGTTCCATTACTTCAGATGGATATTCATACGGCTATAATCCTGTGGAACGGACTAGAACGTGAGGCTCGAGTGGCTGCAGCTGGATACCGTCCGTTGGTCGGCATAGCGCTTCTGGACGAACAAGAGCTGCGGGTTCGTGTTCACGGAGGCGATCTCGTCAGCGTCCAAGGCTTGTAGAACGGGACCTGTAGAAATCCTATGAGCATCTTTGCCATCGGCGATATTCATGGCTCCTCACTTGCCTTGGATATGCTCCTGTCCGTGATACCACTGCGGGAAAACGACACGGTTGTCACGCTCGGCGACTACCCGGACCGGGGCCTTGACACTCCCGGCGTCTTTGAGCGGCTGCTGCGGCTCGAAAAAGAGCGCCACCTAGTCGCACTGCGCGGCAACCATGACGAAATGATGCTCCATGCCCGAACGAGCCGCGAGGCGCAGGACGTCTGGGAAATAAATGGTGGCCTGTCTACACTGGAAGAGTATGGCAGCCTGCGGACAATTCCAAAGTCCCACTGGCAGTTTTTGGAGAACTCCTGCGTGGACTATTGGGAGTGCGAAACCCACTTCTTTGTTCACGGCAGCGTGTACTCAAACATCCCGCTCTGGGAACAGCCGACGTACAAACTGCACTGGGGCAGTTTCAATGACGCCCAGCCGCATGAATCCGGGAAAGTGATGGTCTGCGGGCATACGAGCCAGAAAGACGGCCTCCCCAATAACAAAGGCTATGCCGTCTGCATTGACACTTACGCCTACGCCACCGGCTGGCTGTCGTGCCTTGATGTGGAACGCGGCACCGTTTGGCAGACCAACCAGCGGCAGCAGATGCGCCGGTTTCCCCTCGCCGCTCCTACTCAAAGCTGACATACCGGCAAAAGAGGAAAACCCGAAGGCTGCAGGGAATGAGCGTCTAAGCAGCGCTTCTCTGCGACCATTTCTTTTTCCGGCATTCGTTTAGGAGGCAGCATGGCATCTCCCCTTACAATTAAGCAGCCCGCCGCGGCGTCGCATTTGCAGCAATATGTGCTTTTTGGACTGCTGTTTGCACCCCTCATCTACCTGCGCCATTTGAAGAGCAGCGGCGGCTTGCTCCATTTCAACGTGCCGGGGGTGAACCTGCTTGTCCACGCGGCGCTTGTGGTCGTTCCCGTCTTGATCGCTTACGCCCTCGTCTACAAGCCGTTCGAGTACCGGGAGTCGGACGAGATCATTCTTGAACCGCAGACGTTTTGGACCACGCCGGCCTGGGATTGGTGGATGATGTTCATTCTATGGGCTAGTCCGGTGCTGGCGGTGCTGGCGGCTTTCTACGAAGGACCGCATCTGCTTTCCCATGTCGCCAAGTGGAGTACCGGCCCTGGCGCGGCATTTTTGACAATGGCGCTGGCGTTCGTCTTCGGCTTTATGTTCGGAACGCTGCTCCGAATGCGAAGCCAGGTACGTCTTTCGGAGGAGGGACTCAGAAACGGGATTACGAATTTCTACGAGTGGGGACGGGTGGCCCATGTTTCGGTCGAAGGCAATGTCTACGGGCTGTACCACGAGGCGAACCCCACACTGCCGATGTCGGTTTTCAAGCTGCAAAAGCCCGAAAACCAACGGCTGCTCGAAGAATATCTGGATCGCCATCAGATCCGCCGGACGCGGGGGCCGGAGCCGCAGCTTTCGAGTGTCAAGCTTTGCGTTGCGGCGGTGTTTTTTGTTCTCGTTGCAGTGGGATTTTTCTTGTACCTGACCACAACCATTGACCTGCGCTGGCTGCTGATCGGCGTTTTTGCCGCTTCCATCGTTGCAACAATGGTGCTGGAAGGAGTGCGCGGCCTTAGCAAAGTCACAAAGACGAAGCCCCTAGTCGAGCCGGCGGTGGCAAACTCCGGTTCGGAACAGACACACTTTTTGGGATAGGCAGGAGAGAACCATGGCACTTACACGGCAGTATATTGAGCAGTCTGTTGAAAGAGACTACCACACAGAAGCCGAATACTTCGAGTTTGGTCCGGGGCAGCTATGACAAACGATACATGCGTTCCCGGACACTTCGGCACGGTCGCGATTGTTGGGGTCGGACTGATTGGCGGATCTCTCGGCATGGCCCTCAAATCCCGGCGGCTGGCGCAAACGGTGATTGGGGTTGGGCGCAGCCAAGAGCGTTTAAGCGCAGCAGTCGCACTCGGCGCGATTGACACCGGCACGACAAGTTTAGCGGAGGCCGTCAAGAGCGCAGACATTGTCGTGCTGTGTACGACGGTTGGGCATATTTTGGACACGCTGCCGGAAACATTGGCACTGACCAAGCCCGGCGCACTTGTCACCGATGTCGGCAGCACGAAAGCGGCGATTGTGCGGGCGGCGGGCGGCGCGGCCAATTTTGTCGGCGGGCATCCGATGGCCGGGTCCGAGCAGACGGGCGTCGAAGCCGCCACCCCGCTTTTGTTCGAAGAAGCGAACTGGGCCATCACCCTGACCGATGCTACTGACCCTGCCGCCGTGTCTTTCTTGGAGCGCTTCGCCCAGTCTGTTGGCGCGACCACGCTTTTGCTGTCGCCGGACGCCCACGATACCATGCTCGCCGTCACCAGTCACCTACCGCATATACTGGCCTCGGCCCTGATGCGGTCGGCGTTCCAGACCCAGCGGTCTTATCCCCAAACCCAGCAGCTCACCGCCGGCAGCTTCAATGACGGCACCCGTGTTGCCGCTAGCTCTCCCGAAATCTGGCGCGACGTCTGTTTGTCCAACCGCGATGCCCTGCTTCAAGCACTCAAAGCCTTTCGCGGCGAACTAGACTTATTGGAAGCCGCCGTCGAAAACCGAGATGCTTCCCAAATCGAAGCCTTCTTCGCGTCCGGCGCGGCGGCGAAACGCGGCTGGGGAACACTCTAAAATGGCGCCGGAAGAGATCAAAGCGTTAATTAAAGATCGACTGAATGTCCTATTGATGGAAGCAGACGCAAGCATTGACGTGCTAGACATAACTCAGGCTTGGCAGGTGTTCAAGGCGTTCGCAGCGATACGCATCGAGCAGACGCACGGTGGCCTGCTGTTTGAATGCAGTGCCGTGAACTGGGGAAAAGGCGACTTTTTCGAGGTCAGCTTCCTGCGACTCTTTTATTTAGAAGTCGAAGAAGGCTGGGACGATCTGACGGTGCGAATGGCTTTCAGTTTCACGCCGGTGCCTGAACTGAACCGATTTACAGTCAGTATTAGCGCTGATGTAGACGCGAATTCCAATCCCGCTGCATTTATTGAGCAGGTGTAAGAGCAACGGGGGGTTTGGCAAGCAGTGGAAAAATACACTGTTCATCATAGCGAAATCTTCATTGGCAGTCAATGATTGGAACCATGCGTTGAAACGCACGGCTATACAGCGCAGACGCTAATAAGTACCGCTTCGCGGCACTGGGAACAAGCTTCGCTTGCTTTGATCTTAACCCCATGAAGAACGCGCAGACACTCTATGAGCCGTTCGGGTTCACGGAAGGCGCAGGGCCTCTGGTGTATATGGAGCGGCGAATAAAGGTAAAGGGCGTGGCAATAAATTGCGACGCTGTGGGGCGAAGCGCCTAATCTCCACCTTCGTGGAGAAAGATTTTATCTTTTCCTGTACCCGCGAAGGCGGTTACTAGGCGCTTCGCCCCACAGCGTAGAACTTCAGTTCCACGCCGCTGCTGCTTACAGCACTTTCAAAAAGTCTTTGGATTCGTCAAACTTGCGGCAGGTGTCGGTTTCGAGGGCTTCCCAGGCAGCGGGGCTGAACGCAAGCCATTTCTCGACTTCCGGGGCGAGCAGCATGGTCTTCGTGTCACCGCCGGAGCCGAGACCGAGCTTCCGGGCGACATGGTCGGCAGCCTGGATGGTCGCAGTGATCTCGAAGTATTCTTTGGCGAACATCGGCTGGTGATGCAGCGTAATCATCGAAGTCAAAGACGGCGGCAGGTTCCACTTCTCCGCGATGCGCTTGCCGACGAGCGCATGACCGATGCCGAGCGCGGTTTTCTCGGATTCCCAAATTGAGATTTGGGCCGCGCCGGCCAGCTTAATCGCAATCGAATACTGGTCCGGGAAGTACTGGTCCAAAAACAGCTTGCCGACATCGTGGAGCAGGCCGCCGATGAACACTTCTTCAATGGCCTTCGCCCCAATTCCCTTCCGCCGGGCAATAATCCCCGCCGCCACCGCAACACCCAGCGAATGCGCCCAGAACGCATCCCGGTCGAGCGCGGTTTTTTGACCGTGGGCATCGAAGGCTTTGAAGACGCCGAGCGAAGTTGCCAGATTGCGAACAGTATTGAAACCCAAAATCACGACGGCGTTGGTGATGGTCGCGACTTTTCGGGGGAACCCATAATAGGAAGAGTTAACCAGGCGCAGCACTTTGGACGCGAGGGCCTGGTCTGCCAAAATAATCCGGTTCAGATCTGCCGCCGACGTGGTCGGGTCATTGACAGTCTGCATGACCCGCATGATCACCGCAGGCAGCGGCGGCAGGTCTTGAAGCTCGTCTTCGATAATCCGCAGCAGACGTTCCTGTTTGAGTTTGGTTTCGATGAGTGTCGGCACAGTGGGTCCTCATTCCGTGACAGATGTTCGGTTCGATGCCCGTATTATTGGCAGACGAGCCCGGGAACTAGAGAGGGCCACCAGGGAAATCAGGACTTGATGAAGGGAAGAAGAGACTTGAACGCCGGGGTGCCGGCTTCGCGGAGCAGCTCGTAGACAGCGGCTTCGGCGGCGCAGGGCAGGACCCCGCTATCGCGCATCCGCTCCATCCCGAGCTTGTGCTTCTCAAGTGTCCGAGACGAAACGGCGTCGGCGGCGACATGGACTTGGTAACCGTGATGGACTAGGTCGAGTGCCGTCTGTGAAACGCAAATATGGGTTTCGACGCCGCAGACTAAAATCTGGCGACGGTCGGAAGACGCAATGCCCTGTAAAAATCCGTCTGCC
>JAYVVR010000104.1:0-6126 GCA_043786835.1 Armatimonadota bacterium
AGGAGCCGAACAGAATAATCCGCTCCGGGTGGAACTGCTTAGCGATTTTGCCCGCGACGCTGAGTATTTGGCTGTTCTCAATCATAACGCCATTGTACCACGCAAAACAAAAAGAGCGGCAGTAGATACTGCCGCTCTGATTACGTTAGGCCGCCACGGTTTCTGCGGGCCTTGAAACTTTAAGCGACGTCGTGATTTTCTCGCCGTCGCTGTCTATGACTATTGTGTCGCCGTCAGTGAACTGGCGGCGCAGGATGCCGCTGGAAATCGGGTTCTCGACCATGCGCTGGATGGCCCGGCGCAGGGGACGCGCTCCGTAGAGCGGGTCGAAGCCGGACTCGGCAATCAGCGTTTTGGCGGCATCGGTGACTTCCAAATGCAGCTTGCGAGCGGCAAGCTGGCGCTCGGTTCCCTTCAAGAGCAGGTCAACAATCTCTTTGATCTGCGGCTGGTTCAGCGCATGAAAGACAATCGTCTCGTCTATGCGGTTCAATAGCTCGGGCCGGAAATACTTTCGCAGCTCCTCCGTCACACGCTCTTTCATTTTGTCGTACAGTGCGTCCTGCTCGTGCTGGCTTGCGCCGATAGGCATGGCTTCGATATATTGACTGCCGATGTTTGAGGTCATCACAATGACCGTGTTTTTGAAGTCAACGGTCCGGCCTGTGCTGTCGGTCAGGCGTCCGGCATCCAGTAATTGCAGCAATATATTGAAGACATCTGGGTGGGCTTTCTCGATTTCGTCAAGCAGCACGACGCGGTACGGGCGGCGGCGAACGGCTTCGGTGAGCTGGCCGCCTTCGTCATAGCCGACATAGCCGGGAGGAGCGCCGATCAGACGCGCCACCGAGTGCTTTTCCATGTACTCGGACATGTCAATGCGAATCATGGCGTCCGGGTCGTCAAACATAAACTGGGCCAAAGCGCGTGCCAACTCAGTTTTGCCGACTCCAGTTGGTCCCAAAAATAGAAACGAGCCAATGGGTCGGTTCGGGTCTTTGAGACCCGCCCGCCCACGCCGGACAGCTTCCGAAACGGCTTCAATCGCTGCCTCCTGGCCGACAACCCGCTCATGCAGATTTTGTTCCATGTTGAGTAGCTTTTCGGCTTCTTCCTCGAACATGCGAGAGACAGGGATGCCGGTCGTCTTTGAGATCAGCTCGGCAATGTCGTGTTCATCCACCACGCTGCCGACACCCGATTCGCGCATCCACGCATCGCGCTTCTGATTGAATTCCCGGCGCAGGGCCGCTTCTTCACTCCGTAGTCGCTCCGCTTTTTCGGCGTCCCGGTTGTCTGCCGCCGCCCTGCCTTCCGTCTGAAGCTTGGCAAGACTGACTTCCAACGCCCTGATTTTCTGCGGCATGGACGACTTTTCGATACGGATTTTCGATGCCGCTTCGTCAATCAAGTCAATCGCTTTGTCGGGCAAAAACCGGTCCGTAATATACCGGGCGCTCAGCTCTGCCGCCGCCACCAACGCGCTGTCGTCAATCTTGACCGTATGATGGGCTTCATACTTGTCCCGCAGGCCCTTCAAGATTTCGATGGTGTCAGCAACCGACGGCTCTCCGACCACAATCGGCTGGAAACGGCGCTCTAAGGCCGCATCTTTTTCGATATTCTTCCGGTATTCGTCCAGTGTCGTCGCACCAATGCACTGAAGCTCGCCCCGTGCCAGCGCAGGCTTCAGCATATTCGACGCATCCATTGCACCTTCCGCCGCACCCGCGCCGACGACCGTGTGCAGCTCGTCCAAAAACAAAATCACTTGGCCCGACGCCTTGCGGACTTCGTCCATGACGCCTTTCAGGCGCTCCTCGAACTCGCCCCGAAACTTGGAGCCGGCGACGAGTGCGCCCATGTCCAAAGCCAGGAGACGCCGCCCGCGCAGGTTCTCCGGCACGTCACCCGAGGCAATTTTGAGCGCAAGGCCCTCGGCAATCGCGGTTTTGCCGACACCGGGGTCACCAATCAACACCGGGTTATTCTTCGTCCGCCGGGACAAGATTTGGATCGTCCGCTTGATTTCCTCGTCGCGCCCGATCACCGGGTCAATCTTGTCTTCGCGGGCAAGCTGGGTCAGATCGCGCGAGAACCGCTCCAGCACCCGGTACTTTTCTTCCGGGTTCTCATCGGTGACACGCGACGAGCCGCGCACTTTTTGTAGTGCGCCGTAGACTTTTTCTTCGTCCACGTTTTGCTGTTTTAAGAGCCGCGCCGCGCCGCCGTCACCTTCTTTTATCAGACCAAGCAGCAGATGCTCGACCCCGATATAGCTGTCATGGAGGCGCTGGGCTTCTTCTTTGGCGAGATCGAACACCTTCTTGATGCGCGGCGTGATATAGACCTGTGCGCCTTGGTCGGCATACTGCACTTTTGGGGCACGTGCCAGCGCTTCTTCCGCCGCCCGGCTGAGCGCCCGTGTGTCAACGTTCAAGGCTTGCAGTACCTGCACGGCAAGTCCGTCGTTTTGTTCCAGCATGGCAAGCAGCAAATGCTCGGTGTCAAGCTGGGTATGCTTGTAGCGGGCAAGGATCTCCTGGGCCGTCTGGACCAGCTCCCGCGCCCGCTCTGTAAATTTCTCAAACATAGTAGACCTTTAGTCTTCCAATCCTGCCGCGATCTCGCGGATGCGCTCTTCGACCCGCAGAAGCATCGCATCCGTTTCGCCGGTCCCAATCTGCTCCAGCAGCGCAAAAATATAAGCGACACCCGCGAGATTGATGCCGATGTCCTGCGTGAAATGCTGAATCTGCTGCAAGCGCTCGATGTCGCGGTCCGAGTAAAACCGGTTCTTGCCGACTTTGCGTGGCTTGACTAGGCCCAGCTTGTCGTACATCCGAAGTGTCTGGGCATGAATTGGTTTCGCGCCGTCTTCGGTGCTGGCAGATATGGTGCGCGACGGCGGACGGACTAGCTTTGCGGCAATAGAAATCGTATAAATCGGCTCGTCTCTGTCTTTCACGAATGCCATGTCAAACCCTCACTTCGTCGGAGCGCAGCTTGGCAAGCTCGGTCAGCAGATCACGCTCACGCGGCGACAGGTCTTTCGGCACAGTGATTTTCACCGTCGCCTGCAAGTTCCCGCGTCCGCCCCCCTTTAAGATCGGCATTCCCTGACCCTTTAATCGAAACGACTGGCCGCTCTGAGTCCCTGCTGGAATGCTCAGTGTACGCGGGCCATCAAAAGTTTCAACCGATGCTTCCCCGCCAAGCGCGGCAACCGTGTACGAAACAGCAAAATCGGTCTTCAGATCGTCGCCAATGCGCTCAAACCTGGCATTGCCCCGGAGCTTGATCTTAAGGAACAAGTCGCCGCCTGCCGCCCCCTGCCCGGCCAGCCGAATCCTCTGGCCGTCCGTCACCCCTGGCGGGATTTTGATGTCAGATAAACGCCGCTGCTTGGTTTCTGTCCCCTCACCGTGACATTCCGGGCAGGTTTCAGTTGCCTGCCCGGTCCCGCCGCACTGCGGGCAGAGGCTCTGGCCGAACAGCCCGCGCCCGCCTTTGACTTTGCCGGAGCCGGAACAAAGCGGGCAGGGCCTGCCTTTGCCGACCGAGACTGCCCCCGCCCCACCGCACTGCCCGCACGTCTCAGGAATTGAGACTGTAAACGAGCGAGTTGTCCCCCGGTACGCTTCTTCCAGCGTGATATCTACCGGATACTCGGCGTCCTGCTCCGCTGCCGGAGACATGCGCCCACCTGAACGTCCGCCAAAACCGCTCTGGCTAAAACCACTTTGGCCTGTGCTGAACCCTCCGGATCCATCACCCCTGCCGCCGAACAGTGACGATAAAAAGTCGTCAATGCTCGCAGAGTTGCCGCCGGCCCCGTCGAAATCAAAGTCCGGCGAGCGTCCCTGGCTACTGCTCGGGGCGCCCTGACTGTAATTCTTCCACTGATCGCCGAACTGGTCGTATTTTGAGCGCTTGTTAGTATCCGAAAGCACATCATATGCTTCGCCGACGTCCTTGAACTTTTCCTCCGCGCTTTTGTCACCCGAGTTGACATCCGGGTGATACTTTCGGGCGAGGCTGCGGTAGGCAGCCTTGATTTCCTTTTCGGACGCGGTCTTCGGCAAGCCCAAAATCGTGTAATAGTCTTTATAATCTACAGCCATCGTTGTTCCCCTGCCCACCAGTGTTCTTGTATTGGCATTATTCCATATGAGCGCATTACTGTCAACTTAATTAACAAAAACGCTCGAAAGTTTGTTCCCGTTTACGCTTTTCTTCCGGCGGGTAAAAATGGAGACTGGAATTTAGACGAAATCTCGCAGGAGAAGAGAAGACAGGAAAAGAAAAGAATGGCTGATACAGAGCAAATTGCCGGACAAATTAAAGAACAAACCCAGGCGGCGATTCGGCAGGGCCAGGAATACGCCGGGCAGGCGGTCGGCGTGGCAGGATCGAAAGTCAAAACTGCACTGGCCCGTCAGAAAGATGCTCTTGCGACCAGCATCATGGACACTGCCCAGATATTGAAGCAGAACGGCGATTCGTTCCGCACCCAGGGCATCGGGGCCTTCGCCGGGCCATACATTGACCAAGTCGTCGCCAAGCTGACCGAGGTCGGCGAAACTATTCAGGGCAAAGACGTAGAGGAAGTTATCCGGGACACCGAAAATTTTGGCCGCGCCCAGCCCGCATACTTCCTCGGGATCGCCGTGCTGCTCGGCTTTGCCGCCGCCCGGTTCCTGAAAAGCACCAGCGCCCAGGCCGCGTCCTGAACACGTTGGCGCTCTGAATGATTTGCAAGGAGAAAGTTCGATGAACAGAAAAAATAGACAGCATTTCCATGAACCAGCAAACTTGATCCCGGCCACCGAGGAAACCAGCGGCGAAATTCCGGTTGAAGACACACTAGAAGTCGGCGCAATCATGCTGATTGAAGAGCCGATGCCCAACGGCATCGCCTCTTCCAGCACCGTCTTTTTCGCGGACGGTTCAGCAGATCCGATCCCGCGCGGGGTTAGCGATGCTCTAGAGCCGAGCGAGACGATCGAGTTTGGCATTATCGCCGAATACACGGAAGCGGAGCAGGCAAACCCTTACACTGCCGGTGGATACATGGAGGAAACGCCTCCAATGACCGGCAGCACGCAGGGCACGATGGAAACAGTGAAAAACAAAACAGAGGATCTCAAGGACAAAGCCGGGGACGTTAGAGATGCCGTGCAAGATAAGGCGCAGGGCATAGCACAAAATATCTCTTCAACAGCCCATACCATCGCCAGCAGAGCACAGGATGCCGCGCAGACCGTCGCCGGCAAAGCACAGGATGCCGCGCAGACCATCGCGGGGAAGGCCGAAGACGCAAAAGCTGCCGCCGCCGATGCCGGACAGAAGTCAAAAAGTGTCATTGCCGGGGCCGCCGGCACGGTCGGTATGGGCCTATGGAGCATTGTCCAGCGCTCCCCGCTTCAGACCATTTTCTTCCTGTCTAGCCTGATCTGGCTGCTCCGCAGCAACGGAGCAACGGCGTCACAGACCCCGGCGAGCGTCGGCGAAGCCGCCGAGAAGGTCGGCACTTTGTCAGGCCAGGTTCAGGTTACCGCCGGCAGCCTCGGCCCCCAGGTCAAGACATCGGCCCAGCAGGGCGCGGGCTGGTTCAGCACGACGATTCAGGAGAACCCGCTGGTCATCGGTGCGATAGCCCTCGCCGGCGGTCTTGCCCTCGGCCTCGTCGTTCCCGAGACGGCCTACGAGAACAAAACCCTCGGCAAGACCCGCGACCAGCTTCTTGACAAAGCCACCGAAGCGGCCTCCGATTTGACCCACAAAGTCACCGCCGTCGCCCAAACTGCGGCCCGCGAAGCTGTTGAGACTGCGAAGACCGAAGCCAAAAACCAGGGCCTCACGCCGTCGGGTAAAGTCCAATCCGCTCCCGAGCAGCCCCAGCAAGCGCAGCAGCAATAAGCAAGCTAAGCAGCAGTAAGAAAGCCAAGCAGCAGTAAGAAAGCCAAGCAGCAGTAAGAAAGCCAAGCAGAGGCGGCCCTGGACAGTGTTCGGGGCCGCTTTTTGCCGTATCCGCTTCGAGTATGCTGTGGCAGACAGGGAGGCACAAAGGATGCCCATTCAAGCAATAAAAGAACGACTAACCGCAGCGGAAGAACTCGAACA
>JAYVVR010000105.1:0-2097 GCA_043786835.1 Armatimonadota bacterium
TGGGCGGTCAGCGCCGGAGACCTGGAAATCGTGCGGCTTCTCCTGGCGGCAGGTGCGAAAGTGGCAGCGGAAGCGCAGGGCCGAGTGAATTCGTACAGCCTAGCCCCAAGCATAGAGCTGAGAGACTTTCCTGACGCATAATCCAAACATGGATGCTTACGAAGCGAACGTAAAAAAAGGGCGAACACAAGGTTCGCCCCTACGGGGTTTGGAACATGGCGGACGAAATGCAAGGCGCGAACAGGATGTTCGCCCTGCATAATTCCTAGCTGCGGCACAGGGTCAGCACGGCGACGTCGTCGCGGAAGAGGCCGCCGGCGTAGTCGGACACGGACTGAACAAGCGCTTCTGCCTGGGCCTGAACAGCGGCATTTTGGGGCAGGGCGGCAAGAAGGCGCGACAGGCCGAAAGTGCCTAGAAGAGAGCGGCGGTCGGGGCCGGCTTCGGAAAGCCCGTCGGTATAGAGAAGCAGCAGGTCGCCGGCACCGAGTGTCAGCGTGTTTTCGGTGTAATCCGCGTTTTGGGCCATGCCGAGGGGCGGCCCGGTCGTTTCGAGTTCTTCGATTTGACCATTTGTGCGCCGGACAAGGCCCGGCTCATGGCCGCAGGAGGCATAAGTAATCTCGCCGGTCCCGGCATCGTAAACGCCGACAAACGCTGTCACGAAGCCGACCAGCAGCTCGTGCGCCGTCACGATGGTGTTTAGACTGGCGGCGGCGGCAGCAGGCCGCTGAGATAAATAGAGTATGATGCGGAGAGAGTTCCGAATCAAAGCAAGCTGGGTGGCTGCCGCGAGCCCCTTGCCGGAAACGTCGCCGATGATCACCGCGTACAGCTCTTTATCGAGTGGAAAAATGTCGAAAAAGTCGCCGCCGACCTGCGCTTCCTGCAAAGCCGGGCGGGTGAACGACGCGATTTCCAGCCCAGGCACCGACTTCGGCAAGGGCGGCTGAAGGGCATCCTGAAGCTGGGCGGCGATGTTCCGCTCCCGCGCGGCCAGACGCTCGCGCTCCTCTTCCATCGCTTTGCGCTCGCTGACATCCTGGTAGAACACCGACAAGCCGCCGTCCGCCGATGGGTACGCCCGCGCCTCTATCCAAATACCGAGCGGCGGATAAAACTCCTCGAACGTCGCCGGGATCTGCCTCTGGATGGCCTGGCGGTACTCACGCTCGAACCGGGTGCCGATTGTCGCAGGGAACGCCTCCCAAAAGATTTGGCCGAGAAGCTCCTCTCGCGGCTTCCCCATGATCTTTTCGGACTGGTCATTGATATAAGTAAACTTCCAGAAACGGTCGAAGGCCATGAACGCGTCAGTAATGCTTTCGAGCAGGCGTCGGGTGGCTTCGGCTTCGCGGGCCAGAGTATTCGACTGCCGGGCGACTTCAACAGTCAGCCAGGTCCTATCCACCACTGTTTGGAGCAGGGCAACTTCATCGGGCTTCCAGATACGCGGGACTGTGCTGTGAACGCCGATACAGGACACCAGCCGGTCGGAATGGACCACCGGAACCCCGATATGGGCGCGGATGCCGACTGCGTCATACGCGGGAATACTATCCGGCATCACCTGGGCCGGGTCACTGTGAACATCGCTGACCACGACTGCCCGGCCTGCGACATACGCCGCACCGACGAGGTCGCCGAATGACGAAATCGGGAAAACGCCCGCCATACTCGTCACCGACTCATCGGCCCGATAATCAGGCTGGGTCGTGCAGGTATCGGCTTGAACGTCAATGTCTACAAAGACGCACCGCGAAACGCCGAGAAACTCGCCGACCGACCGCAGTGCATCGGCAATGACTTCGGCAGGACCTGGCAGCCACCTAGCCCGCTCGGCAAGCTCGGCGAGAAATTGCTCACGCTTTCGCCGCTCGACGGCTTCCGTGATGTCGTGAAAGAAGACCGAAAGGCCGTCGTCGGCTGGGAAGGCCCGTACCTCGAACCAGGAGCTGAGGGTCGGAAAGAATACTTCAGACAGAGTGGGGGTTTGCGTGCCGGCGGTCCGCTTGTATTCGCGCTCGAAGACTGAGCCGACGGCCTCCGGGAACTCGTCCCAGACAACGCGCCCAAGCAGCTCTGTGCGCGGGCGGG
>JAYVVR010000106.1:0-6118 GCA_043786835.1 Armatimonadota bacterium
CAGAGCATCGGCGGCAGGTTCCAGCGTCCGGCCAGCGCCGCGCCGATCTCGCCATGTCCGAATGACAGCGCTGACATTTCGATCACAGAATAGCGGATATGCTTGGTTTCGGCGAGGCCGACCAGTGCGGTAAACAGGCCGTGCCGACTGGTGTCAAGCGCCATCTTGCCGATGTCATGCAGGAGTGCCGCCGTGTACGCCTGATCGGTGCCGACTTCCTCCTGCACGGCCGGCGGCAGCAGGCTCGTGACCGCCTTCGCGCACTGGGCCGCATCTACCGAGTGCCGCCAGATCGCGCGGCGCATTAGGGAGTCGGCATCGGCCCGGCCTAAAAAGAGGTTAAATGTCGTGATCGTCATTGCCATGTTGCGAAGCGTCTTGAAGCCGAGAAAGACGACGGCTTCGCGCAGGCTCGAAATCCTGCGCGGCAGGCCGTAATAGGAGGAGTTTGCGAGGATGAGAAGTCGGGCGGCCAGCGCCTGATCCATACCAATGACCCGCTCCAAGTCGGCAGGGGTCGCCTTCGGGTCGGAAGTCAGGTCAATGACGCGCATGACGATTTGCGGCAGAGCGGCGAGATCACTCGCGCCCGCAAGAATGTCTTCCGGCGTGTCTCTGGCAACTTTAGGAGGGTTTTCGGCGAGTGCTGCTGTCATAAGATATTGGTTTCGGTCAAGTCATACGGATCAGGAGAAGAAAGGGAACACAAGGTTTGCGCCGTACACTCCGATCCATATTTCGTAGGGGCGAACCTTGTGTCCGCCCTCGCTTTGTACTGTCCGCGTCTTTATTGTCCGCGTCTTTATTGTCCGCGTCTACCCTGCATAAATCACGCGAAGTGATTCTTCTAAAGTCGTCATGCCGAGCAAAATCTTTTCCATCGCGTCATCTTTGAGTGTTCGCATTCCCGCCTCAACCGCCGCTTCCCGAATGGCATACGACGACGCGCGGGCGAGGATCAGCTCACGGACTTTGTCGGTGACGGGCATTAGCTCGTAGACTCCGATGCGGCCTTTGTAGCCGGTGCCTTTGCAGGTCTCGCAGCCCCGGCCCCGGTAAAATGTCACTTCGCTTTTGTCCAAAATGTCCAAATTCATGCCGAGGCGCTTGATGGCGTCCTTTGGCGGCGAGTACGGCTCTTTGCACTTGACGCAGACGGTTCGGAGCAGGCGCTGGGCGAGAACGCCCGCGATAGACGACGCAATCAAGAAGCTTTCGACGCCCATGTCGAGAAGCCGGGCGACCGCGCCGGGTGCATCGTTTGTGTGCAGGGTTGACAGCACCAAATGGCCGGTGAGCGCGGCTTCAATCGCGATCATGGCAGTTTCCTGGTCACGCATTTCGCCGACCATGATAATGTTCGGGTCCTGCCGCAGCATTGAGCGCAGGCCCGCCGCAAACGTCATACCGGCCCGGTTATTGACCATGCTTTGAGTGATTCCGGACAGTTCGTACTCCACCGGGTCTTCAATCGTGAGGATGTTCTTCTCGCCCGAGTTCAGTTTCGCCAGCACCGAGTAGAGTGTCGTGGATTTGCCGGAGCCGGTCGGCCCGGTCACGAGAATGATCCCGTAAGTGCGCTGGATCATCGACTCAAACATCTCAAATGTGTACGGCAGCAGGCCCAGCTTATGCAGGCCAACCGAGATATTCGATTTGTCGAGGACGCGCATGACAATCTTTTCGCCGTAGACTGCCGGCAGCGTCGAGACACGGAAGTCATACGGCTTGCCTTCGATAGTCGCCGAGATGCGGCCGTCCTGCGGGGCGCGTTTCTCGGAGATGTCCATGTCGGCCATGATTTTGATGCGCGACGTAATCGCTGCCTGGGCTTTCTTGGGAAGCGTCATGCCATCGGAGAGAATGCCGTCTACGCGGTAGCGGATCCGGAGGCCGTCCTTGCCTGGCTCGATGTGAATATCCGACGCTTTATCGGTAATCCCACGCGAGATAATCATGTTGGACAGCCGGACGACGGGCGCCTCGCCGGACAGCTCTTTGAGCTGGTCAATCGAGATATTGTCGTCGCCAGGCGCGTTGCTGTCGGTTAAGAGAATTGTCGCTTCGTCGAAGTCCCGCATGACGCCCGCGACAGCTTCAGTGACATTGACTTCCGTGCGGTAGTTCGCCGAAATGGCATTGATGATGTCTTCTTCGGTTGCAATAACCGGGTCAACTTCTTTGCCCGTGATCAGCCGGATCTCGTCAATCGCGAAGATGTCCAGCGGGTTCTTCATCGCCAGCGTGATCTTTTTCGGTGTCCGCTCAATCGGAACGACTTTGAAGCGCCGGGCCAGCTCCTGCGTCACTGCCGAAATCACATCTTCAGGGATTTGGATGTCGGTCAGGTCGAGATAGGGGACGCCCCACTGCTCGCCGAGGCAGCGCACCCGGTCCCGCTCCGTAATCAGGCCCATGGAAACCAGCAGGTCCCCGACTGGCTCCTGGGTTTTAAGCTGGTGCTGTTTTTCGATGGCCTGCGTGAGCTGTTCCTCGGAGACGAGGCCGGTTCGGACAAACACATCGTTTTGAGCTGTTATCTGCATTTAACTTTCCTGGGAGCGGGCGGGGGCCGTGAAAAAATTGGGTGACAAAAAAGGCAGGGGCAATGCCCCTGCCTGAATTATCGGGCTTTAGAGAAGGATTCTTTAGGAACCTCGTAAACAACTCGCCGTGAGTGCCCCGCCATGAATGGCAGGTCTACAGGCGCAGACGCCAATCGCCCTGCGGGCGGAAGAGTCGGAGCATCATAGAGTCGGAGCATCATAAAGAGCAGCATGTTCGGTCGCAGACCGATTGGCCGAAGGCCCGCAGACCTGCTGTTCACGGCGGGGCACTACGCAGCGTCCTTCTGAATGCTGACTTTGAGGAAGATCACAACCTGATCGTGCGTGTGCTGCAAATGCGTGTTGCGGAAAAGCTGGCCGAAGAACGGGATATCGCCGAGCAGAGGCACTTTTTGGACCGATTTGACATCCTGGTCGTTGATCAAACCGCTAATCACAAGTGTCTCGCCATCTTTGACACGCACGGTTGTCGTTGCCTCGCGGACCCGGACATTCGGGGTCTGGACACCGCCTGCGCCGGGGGTGGTCAGAGTAACCAGTGAGACTTCCGGGTGGACATTCATCGTGATGTAGCCGTCGTTGTTGGTCTTGCCGGTCACATACAGCTTAATGCCGGCGTTGACCGTGCTAGTCGTGATATTCTGGCCGGTCGCCGACTGGGTTACCGACGAGATATAGCTGACCGTATCGCCGACAAAGGTCGCGGCAGGCTGGCCGTCAATCGCCGAGATGTTCGGCGAGGCCAAAATCCTTGTGTTTGCATCGTTGAAAAGCGCGTTAAGCTGGACATTGACGGCGTTTGAGAGGGGTGTTCGGCCAAACGTCCCAAACTTCTGCACTTTTCCGAGAAATGTTCCTGATCCGAGTATTCCCGACGCGCCAATCTCGCCGATGGTCGTGTTTGCGCCGCCAAAGTTAAACAGCAGGCCGTACTGGTCATCGTTGTTGTAACTGGTTTCAATTACTTTAGCTTCGTAGTTGATTTGCACAGGCCGCATATCAACTGTTGCCAGCACTTGGCGGGCGCGGGCGATATCCGCTGCCGAGCCGGTCAAAAGCAGCGCGGTTGTGGTCGGCTTGACCGGTAGGTTGCCGGTAACTGCCGTGGTCGTTCCGCCAGTCGCCGCTGCCGCCGCACCGTAAGACGTTGTGGTCGCAGTCACGCCGCCGGAGTCCGCGGTCGTCGGCGCAGGCGGGACCACACCCATGACTGGGGCCGGGGTCGTAATCAGGCTGGGAACCAAACGGTTCAAGAGAGACTGCAAATCGTCTGCTGCCGCGTACCTGATTTTATAGATTTCGGTCACCGATGTGCCGACGTTGCGCGAGATCGCGCCTTCCGAGTCGCTGATAATGCGCCGGACACCGTCAACGTCGGCCTGCGTGCCGGTGACAACTAACACGCCGCCGCCCGCCGAGCCTGAGACGGCCTTGCCGACGGTCGCTTTGACATTTGGGTACAACTGCTTGATCTCGTCAACCAGGCTTGCCGGGTCGGAATAGGTGAACGACAAAACGCCGGTGACTGCCGGGGCCTGGGCTGTTCCCGAGGCCGTCAGCGTTTGGATGGCCGCCGAACTGCCGACTAAATACGTCCGCCCGACTTTCGCGTACTGGTAGCCCGAGAGCTTGGTGATTAGGTCTAAGGCTTCTTCAAGCGAGACGTGCGCCAAAGAGACTGTGATCGGGCCTTTGACATCGTTGCCGGAGACAATGTTCGTGTGGGTCTGCATCGAGAGTGCTTTGAGAACGTCGTTGATGTCTGCGCCGACAAAGTCCAGCGTGACATCGTCCGTGCTGGAAGTCAGCGCATGGACTGTCGTATGTTTGGCTGCCGCTGGGGCCGCCGAAGCTGCAAGGGGCAGAAGCAGGCCGGACGCCAGGGTCAGCGCCACGGCATTTTTCGGGGCTAATAGATATTTCGGATTGAGTGACATGGGTTTCTCCTGGGTGGCTCCGCAGCGGAAGCCGGCGTTCGTCCGTGATGAAAATGATTTTCTGATTTGTGTTAGTCTTTATGCGCGGTCAAAACCGTGCCGTCGAGCAAGCGCAGGCCGAGTGAAATGGTCCGGGCGACTTTTGCCGCCGAGATGACGGGCGCCGCCGGTTTCGGAGTAGCTTGCGGCACCGAAGGCGCTTCTGCTGCCAGCAAAAGTGTCTGCCGGGCTATTCCCTGCTTTGTGGGATGCACCAGGGGCGCGGCGGGCCAGGCGATAGGGCAGACCGGAATAATCGCGCTGTCCAAAATGGCTTTGCTCGCCGCCGGGATTGGTGCGGACGGCTTCGGCTGGGACAAGGGAAGCGAGACCGGCAGAACGCTCGGGCTGGCTTTCACGCCGCCGAGCTTGATCTGGTAAACAAGGATGCCATGACGCAGGATGACTGCTGTTCGGGAGACGGCAGTCACTCGGTAAGTGCTGTCTACAAAGTCGCCCGAGCGGACAATCCGGCGGGCCTCGCCGGAGCGTAAAATCGCCACTTTGCCACCGGCCCCGGCGAGAACGCCGGTGACGGTCCAGGCCGGCGGGGCAGGCACGGGAGTGATGGACGCCGGCAGGGCCGGGACCGACGGGCCGCTCGGCAGACCCGGCAGCGTCTGTCCTCGAGACGCACTCGGCAGGGCGGGGGCAGTCGGCAGGCTGAACGCCGCCGGGCCAATCGGCATCGGACTGAGCTTGCTGACTGCCGCCATCTGCTTGCCGGGCATCAATGCGGGCAGCGCCGGAGCGTGAGTGCCAGGGGCTGCGCCCAGCCCGGCGGTATCGAAGTAGCCGACCGCAAACGGGTCGCGCATCCCCGGTACCGGCGGCGGGGCAGCGCTTGTATCAAGCGCGGCGACCGTTCCGGCAGGGACAGCCGCGCCGAACTTGGCGTCACCTGGCTCCGGGGCAGCGGGCATTGGATCACCGGGCTTTGGATCACCGGGCTTCACGGCAGCGCCTGGAGCCGGCGTCGAGGCGACAGCGGCGGGGTGCGTTTGGGCCGAGGCCGGGCCGGGCGCGGCAAAGTGAACGGCGGCATAAGCGCCGGCGCCAGCGGTGAGGACACCTAACGCGATGATCTGAGGGAGCTGCTTTTTATCGAGCTGTTTCATATGTTTTTCCCGAGGCTGCCATTCGGCAGCCTTATAAAGTCTTTAAAGCTTCGGCGCTGCTCGAATTGGCGGCTTTCGTGGCTCCGGCGGCTCCGAAAGCCGCGCGTCCGGCGCTGCCGGCAGGAGTCGCGGCGGCTGGCGGCGGAACAAATCCCGTACTTGTCGGCACTGATGCGGCGGCTGTCTGGCCTGCCGGTACGGTGGCTGTCTGGCCTGCCGGTACAGCGGTCGTGTCGGTGTCATGGAACATAAACGCGGTCAGCTTCAGGTTTGTCGTAATAACCATCGGGCCGCCCGGCGTCAGCGGCGGGCCGGGGTGCATTTGAACGCTGGATACCGACACAATCTTCGGGAACCGGGTGAGATCGTAAAGAAACGTGCTGGTGTCGGCATACGAGCCGGAAACATCTACGGCAACGTCGAGCGTGTCATACGGCGGCGGCACGGCTTTTTTCGT
>JAYVVR010000107.1:0-16260 GCA_043786835.1 Armatimonadota bacterium
GGTTAGGACTGGCCGAAGAATAGTAGTCCTGGCTCAAGCCCTCCAGGCCAAACGCAGCATAAACGACACGGCTTCCGGTTCCGCCATTCGGCAGAGTACCGGTATTGCCGGCTTTGTAGGGGTCGTCATGGTAAACCATGGCGCCGCCGCCACCGGATCCATAAGTCATCGCAGTTACCGTGCCGGCATTGACCGCCTTGATAACATCGGATTGACCCTGAATGCTTGCGCCGCCGGGCAATGTGATTGCCGGGACTTGGCTGAGGCTGCTGTCGCCGTAATCCGCATTGCCGAGTACTAAGTTGTCCTGGTACGCGAAGTTCGGAAACACATACAGGTAAGGCCCTTGAATCGGTCCGGCAGAGGTCAGGTAGCGGCCATTGGCAGCAGCATCCGTGGCGTCATAGAACGGGCTGCCGGTAATCCGATTGGCGGTTGCTGCCAGGACATTGACTCCAGAGCCGTTAGATGTCAGTGTCGCGTTCAGTACATCGGGCAGGAAATTTGGTGATCCGGCAGTCGCACTGGGCGCATTACCGACTGAGCCGCCTTGTGTCAGCGTCGAGCCGACATCCTGACCGGTGATGCACAAACGCCCGCCGCTCTTGACGAAGTTCGTCAGGATGCTGGTCGTGCTTTGGCGCGGGTTCGTTGTGTTTCCGACGCCGACATTGCCAGGATCGTCAATCGTGCCGGGATCGGCCAAAACGTCGCCGGTATAGGGCGAGAGCCAGATGACGCAGCGCGGGGCATCCAAAATTGTCGCCGCAGCGATATTCTTGTAATTGGGATCGACGGCATCCACAATCGCCGGCTGGGAAACCGGTGTCGGCAGATAGCTAGTCAGCAGCGATGTCGGCACCGGGCCGCGCGACAGAATACGCCAGATACTATACGCCTGCGACTGGACGTTCGGCTCTCCACCTATCCGCGTATTGTCATCAATGTTGGGGTCGATATACGAACGAACTCCGAGGCCGTTCTGAGAGACGATGCCGTAGTTTTCGAAAACTGTAAGAGCCGGCGAGAAATCGCCGAAGACCTGGATCGCCGGCTGGAAGAAGTAAGACGTCGGTGAGGTCGGGATGCCGGCGAACTCACTGTCGGGCAGAATATTGACGTCGACATCCGACAGATAAGACTCCGTGCCGAAAATCTTCGGTACTAAGTTTAGGTTCAGGTTGCGCCCGCCGAACGTAGTCGCGGCGAACTTCTGGCCGAGCGCATAGTCGCTGACCAGTAGGATGTCATTGCCGCCGACCGATGAGTTCGTGCTGAAGCCGCCGACATTGTCATAAATGCGCCAGTTTGTCTTTTTCCCGGTATAGGCCGAGTTCGGGACATTCGGGAAGACCGCGTTATCATAAGCGATGACATCGACATAGAAGTCGCTGCCGGAGTTTGGTGTCGGCCAGGTGACGGTATACAGCACACCGCCATTATTGTCCTGCTGATCTGCCGGGACACGGGCAAGCTGAAGCCATTCGGCAGGATACGTTGTCGATGCGCCGTCGCCTGTGACATAGCCTGCGGTCGGGCGGTCAGTCTGCGTCGTGCCGTTGGTGACGACATAGCTGAATGTCCCAACACTCCCATTTGGCATAATCAAGCTTTGAGAAGCGCTGGGCAGCGCGGAGGCACCGGTGTTTGCCGAATAGGTACCGCCGCTGAACGCGCCCTGGTCGTCTACGCCTGCCAGCCAGTAGGGAGAAATGTAGTCGCCGATATTGCCGACGGGATTGGCGATTGTGATATTCGGGTTGTCCGGAACCGTGTCGCCGTTTGCGAATTGCGGGTTGACGACCTGGGCTTCGTATTCAGGTCCCTGCGGGATAAACTGACCCGGGTCCGTTCCGGGCAGGGTTGAAGTGACCGGCGGGCCGCCGCCGGTGCCGGGATTGGTGACCTTCTGCGTGTTGGTCGTTCCGTTCGCGCCTTTCCCGACAAAGATATAGGTTAAATCGGGGTTATTGGTGTCCGGGGCGAAATAATGCCCACCATGTGCGCCGCGCGGGAAGACCCGCTGGGCAATGACCGGAGAGGTTTGGCGCGGCGTTCCATAGGACGGATAGGTATACTCGTTCGCCGACCCGCTATCAAGCCGAGACGCTAGGCTTTCGTAATTTGGGAACCCGGTGCCGACGGCGGCATTGACACGCCCGCTGGTCACATCATTGAGCGGCTGGTTTGGCTGGCCGTTGTACTGGAAGTCTTTCGCGAAGACTTTATGTTCGGCATTTTGAGAGTCTTTGTACTTGCCGTCCGGGTCTTTGATCTGGATGTAGACACGCGGACCACCGCCAGGGCCGCCGGTGTCGGCGATTCCCGCTTCGCGGTCGGATAGGCGGATGGTGAGCGCGACGGACTGTCCGCCGGTAGCCGCTAGCTTGTTAGGCGTACCGTTGACAGGGTTCGCTGCCGCCGCCTGGACGTGAACGACTTCATTGGCGCTGAAGCGCAGCAGGGTCGGTGGGTCTAAATTAAGAACTTGGGATACCAGCAGACCGGTGTAGTTTGCACCGACCGAATACCCCGCCGCCGCTCCCTGCGTATTTGTCACCGTGCCGGTCTGGGCGACCGATCTCGCGACTTCAACAGGGACGCCGCTGGTCGGATCGTTGTAAGTGACAGTCCGATTCGACGTGTACGCGATGCTGAAAATGGACAGGAACGGAGACCAGGTCGGGTAAGAATCATCATAAACATTAGTCGTGTCGTCGGTGTTGAGCTTGATGGAAGCATTGCTGCCGCCAGCCGCGGACTCCGCGACCAGAGTCTCACTCGACGGCTGGGAGACGCCCTTTGCCGCCTGGAAGTAGTAGACGTCATGGGCGGCGGCAGGCGACGAGGAGCGCGAAAAGGCCAGGTACGCCAAGTCGCCGGTCGGGTTCGTGTACTGGTTCTGGTTGGCAAACGAACTCCACGCCGGACCGTAGTCGTCGAAGCCGCCGGAATTGCCCAGCGAAATGTGTCCGCCGGACGCGCCGACCGCCCCCGGTACGGTGCCGAACGGAACACCGGTCCCTGACGAGCCGCCGGAAATCAGGAACAGGCTGCGGCTGCCGACGGCTCCGCTTGAAAGTGACTGCGAGTTATTCGGATTCTGGACATCGCTGGGATTGCCGGGACCGAATGCATTGTTCGGATTGCGGGTAAAGCCGCTGCCGTTCGCGGTCGAAGCAAACGCGATGTACGTACCGTCCGGCGCATAAGCGGGGTCGGTGTCATCGGAAGGCCCGTCAGTCAGCTTGCCGGGGTAGGAGATATTGTTGTTCGAGTCAAAGCCGCCCGACGAGCGGTACAGGAAGTAAAGATGCGAGTGATTGCCGTTCGTGCCGGAAACGGCATGGGCCGAGAAGACCAGAAGCTGGTCATCGTTCGGCGAGAACGTCGGGCGCTGCACCTGGTCAAAGCCGGTCACCGCCGCGCTGCCCGCTTCGGTTGAGGCACGCAGGGTTAGCGGTGCGGGCGGGGTCGGGTTCGCCGTCGTCGCCGACAGGCCCACCGGGGATGCACCGGAAATAAGCGCAGAGTAGGAAAACGCGAATGCGTACAGGTTTTGGGTGCCGGACGAGGCGGCATCGGACGTAAACGCAAGAGTCAAGTTGTTGCGGGACAGCGCCGGGAAGAATTCGCCGCCGTTTGCGGGGCCGGTCGAGGTCGTGATCTGGAACGCCTGGCCGCCGTTGACGGAGATCGCCCACAGATGGAAACGGCCATCAGTCGCGACCGCGCCGAGTACTGTGCGGTTGGACGAGAAAATCAGGAATGTCTCATCGGCAGACCAGACGGGAAAAAGATTTGTCGGTGCCAGCGAGTTCACATAGAGCGGTGGGTTCTGGGAGTTGTTTCCGACGACTCCAGCACCGTTGTCAAAGCCGATGAGCGGACGGAAAGCCGGTGCCGGGTTGTTGACATCAAGGGTCTGAACGCCGCCAGAAATCGGGACGACACTTGCCGCCGCTGCGGCCTGCGCTCTGACAAGTGCACCTGCATGCATCATCTTCCGGGAGGACAGCGTCCGGCCGTCAGGCGTGTGGCCGGACGATGACGTGGCCCGAAGCTGCGTGGCCCGAAGCTGTGCCGCGAGGGCCAGCACCGAGCCGGTTCCTGCCGGATGCTGGATGGGCTTTAGGCCCGCCTGGACGGCGGTCGCGGCGAGGCTGACCAGCAGAAGGGCGGCCGCCAGCCAGGCAAAGAAAAGACGGGGTTTTTGCGAGAAAGATGCGAAGAAGCGTCGGGCGCTCGAAGAAGTGCGTTCTGTGTTCAAGACGGATACAACCTCCCTGGTTGTGCGCGGCGTCCGGCACGGCCACAAGCCGAAGCACAGACGGACACCGACATAGACGGCGAATCGGTCACGGAAACGAGCAGCGGATAGTATCAAACGAAGTTTGTCAAAACGTGTGGTACGATTATTGTTAGCAGAACAATGTCAGTATAGGGGGATAAGTGCGGCAGCGGGTCAAATAGCCCAGTGCTCGTGCGTTCTCTTACAGTAAGCTCTTAAGATTGGTGAAGACTGGCTTATTATAACACAGCCACTTGATTTGTGCAACCCGTTTTTAGATGAAAATGCCCAGAACGAAAAAACTTCTTTTGAGCGAAGATTACTCGGTGAGGCCCAGTTTTCGGGGATGAACGAAGATTAACACTAAAATCGTACCCAGGGTTACAAAGCCTGCCGCCGCCACAAACGGCGCAATATGCCCGATAGCGTCATACGCCTGAGTCCCTAGCGCAACCCCCACCAATGCTCCGAGGCCCTGCGCCGTCGAGACCGCCGCAAAAATTGTTCCCCGCTGATGCTCCCCGCCCAGCACCGTCAGCAGGGCCAGCCACGCCGGGAACGCAATCATAAACCCGATGCCAAGCACGGTCGCCGCCGCCAAAAACTCGAACTTGCCGGTGTGCAGGAAATACAGTGCACAGATCCCTGCCAAACCCACCGCACAGAGGGAAAAGCCGAGCCGCACCGAACGAGCCTTACCCCACTTATCCGCAAGCTGACCGGCAGGAAGCGCAATCGCGGCAATGACCAGCGCGGGTCCCAGTACCAGCACCCCGAACTCCGACTCCGTAATATGGAACTGGTCCAGCACAAACAGTTTCATCACCGGCACAATGCAGCCGATGCCGAGAAAGGTCACGAACGCAATCCCAAGAAACTGCGGCACGGTTTTGAGGGCATTGATAAACTCGGCGCGGGTGATGCTCTCCCCGGCCCCTTCCACCTGTGCCAGCGCACTCGACTTACGGCTCTTGAGTGCCATCGCCGCGATCACTGCCAGCGCGAATAGAACACTTGCGAGGTAAAACGACGGGTAGTAATACTCCGGCTGATGGCTTGGCGGCACGACCGGAACCGCCGGCACGGCCGCCCCGGCAGCCTGGATATGATGGTGGAAATGCTCAACGAAATGACGCCCCGATTGATGAATTTTGTGCCCGACCCCGTGGACCGCATCGCCGAACGTTTCCTGCTTGGTCAGCCACGGCCCAAACGAATCGTCAGCAAAGCCGCCTGCAAGAAACGCAAATGCCGTGCCGAGCATATACACGACGTTCATTGCGCCCATTGCCGAGCCGCGCTTGTTTTCCTCAACGACATCCCCGACATACGCATACAGCGACGGCCACATCGCCGCCTGCCCCAGCCCGTCGAGTGCTCTTAAAATTCCAAAGCCGACCAGCACGGCAAACGATGTCACCATCCCCGGGTCATAATGCATCGAGATCATGAGAATCGGCGTAAACACGGTCACTAACGCGCCGCCGAGAATCAGCGGCTTGCGCCCGATCCGGTCGGCGAGAATACCGAGAGGAGATTTGAAAAGTGATTCGGAGATATAGAACCAGATGAGCAGGTAGCCCATGACATGGGTCGAGATATGCAGGCCCTTGGTGAAATAGACCGGCAGCGCCGAGTTTCCCAGCACCGAGATTCCCAGTTCCGTGCAGGCCGCGATTGTCACCACCGGCATCACTGCCGCCAGCCACCCCAGAGACCTGGCAGACGTTTGAGAGGCGGACGCGGGGCGGGGAAATGACTGACTCATAACGCCATTGTACCACGCCGCCGCCGCGAATCCAAAAACGGGCGCTCGCAGACGAGAAAAAACAGCCACCCTACGGCAACGCACACAGTCAGCTTGACGACGTAAACAAGAAGCGCATATGGCTGAAGAAAGTGGACACGATTCAAGCCCTGGGTCACGATCCCAAGCGCAAGCAAGTGAATTAAATACAGGCTGTACGAAAAAACGCCGACTTTCGACAGCAATCGCACTGGCCCCAGCCGTGCAATCGTCGTATCCCAGCGAAACAGCAGCAGCAGCAATCCAGCGAACCCTAAGTAAAACAGGGATTGGAACCAGCCTGGAAGACCGTCCACCGACCCAAACTCACTGAACCGCACTGCTTCCAGCACAGCCAGTGCCCCGCAGACCCCAAACAGCGCTTTCGGTATCTTCCGCTCCGGCTGGGCCAGAATTTGGTACACTAAAATGCCCAGGCCGAACTGCGGCCACAAGTTCCACGGAAACGGGCAGGTCGCAGGATTGATTCCAAGCCAGATCAGGACGCCGAGCGTCAAGACTGACGCAGCATCCAGCAGGCGTTCCGGCTGTTTCAGTGTCAGCGCCCCGAACAGGCCCAAAGCGATCAGGCTATAGAACACAGCTTCATAGCACAAGCTCCACAGAACGCGAATCAGCAAAGTCGAGTGCAGCGGAAGCTGAGTCAGTGTCAGCGCCCCAACCCAGAACCGCCAGCTTTGGTGCCGCAGGTCAAGCGCCGCAATCTGACTGCTCGAAACCACATGGCGCTCCATCAAAAACGTCAGCGCCAGCGACAATCCGATTGCCAGCAGTGACGCGCAGAAATAGGGCGGATAAATTCGCCGCACCCGCGCCTTAAAAAAATGCAGCATTGGCCTTTGCGCTTGAAGCGACCGCATAGCCGCGTTTGCAATGCAGTAGCCTGAGATCACAAAGAACATCGGGACACCCAAATGCCCGCCCGCGCTCAGGTGAAACAGCCACCCCGGCGTTGAGTCCAGGCGCACATGAAGCATGACCACCCAGAGCGCCGCAACTCCCCGCCACGCATCCAGAAGGCGGTAAGGAGTATTACCCGCATGGCGCACAGGGATGTCTGCCGACTTTGTCATACTGGCTTATGCTTTGGTCGCGGCTTGACACTTCGCCGGACGGCCCGAAAATCGTATTCTTCCAGCATCTCTGTATCAGGCATTTTCTATTTTTATTTCTCTGATCGCACACTGCTGGTTTACCTTGCGATAACCACGCTTTTTAGGAGCTGAGTTCAATTTGCCTTGCCTCTGCCCGTGTGATGGCCGCTGCGCCGCATGACGAATGTGTGTGGATAAAACGCGCCAGGCAGCGCCATGGACGGTACAGCGATACAAAGACTGACGCACTTCACGTCGAAAACGGTTGTTTTCACTGATTATGGGATGCCGGTTCGGGTTCTGCGGGAGCAAAGCAATCACTGTTTGGAGACCCTCATACCAGGCGCGGCCAATTTGTGCATCTTCTCTGTCTGCGAGACGTACCCGGCATCCAGTTCATCCAATGCTGCGTTTATTATAGTTTCCTCATCTGCGTCCAATGCGAAAAGTGAGGCGAGATACTGCTCGGCAACCTGTTCGGCAGGCCGGCCCAGTGCTCCGGCGTCCGCCCGCAGCGCTTCGAGTGTCTCCGACGGCAAATCAATGGTGAGTGTCATGTTTTTACTGTACCTGGTTTGTCGGTTACAGCCAGACCGCAGCCGGGCTGAGCTTGCCGAACTGTGCATAGTGGTATGCGATCTTCAGTACCAACTCTAAATCGCAGCAAACATACTTTTCTTCCGGGTAATAGCCCTGGTCACTTGTCCAGACAGCGATTTCCTCGTCACTTTTAGAAGCGTCATAATAATTGGGATAGCTGTCGTTCAGCGCCGCCGATAGGGCATACACGCCGTTGCCGCCAAAAACCGCGAGGAAATCGTCGTCAATCACGTCGGCGTACAGGTGCAGATGGACGGCAGGCCGCTGAAACTGGTCTAGCCGTCGAATGCTCTCCTCAATCTGTGCCCAGGTAGACTGTGGGATGTCTTCGGTGTGCAAATGCCGCCCATTCTCATCGTAATGCGTGATACTCAGCAGCTTGACTTCCATAGTAGACTCACAGCAGAACTTCGCGGCCTGTTTCAGCGGAGCAGTACAGCGCGTCTAAAATCTGCGTGACGACAAGCGCCTGCTCGCCGGGGACAAGAACTGGAGTGCCGTCAGTCAGGGATTGGACAAAGGCGCGGATTTCGGCCTCGTGCGTATGGATTTGGGATAGGAAAACGGGGATCGTATCGGTCAGAGTGCCGCTTTCCTCGCGGTACAAACGCGTGTTAGACTCGTTAATGAGATCTAAAAACGCGCCGCCTTCGGTGCCGAGCAGCGTTGTCTGGAACTGGTCCTGGGCAATGTTCGCGGCAAACGACGACTCCAGCACCAGCGTTGCGCCGTTCTCAAAGCGGACAAAGCCAGACGCGAAATCCTCTACGGTGAAATTGCGGCGGTCCCACTGGCCGCGCAGGCCGATGATGTTTTCGCGGTGTCCGAACTTTGTCTGCGTTTGGCCCGACACCGAAACAGGCTTCGGGAAGTCCATCAGCCAGAGCGATAAATCGAGAACATGCGCACCGATATCTATCAAGGGGCCCCCACCCTGCTTGGCTTTATCGGTGAAATGGCCGTGGCTGGGAATGCCCCGGCGGCGCAGAGCTTGGGCGCGGACGTGGTAGATCGGGCCGAGCTTCCCATCGTCAATGAAGCGGCGGACACTTTGAGCGCCGGGACCGAACCGCAGGTTGTACCCGACTTGAAGCTGACGGCCCGCCGCCCGCCCTGCCGCGACCATTTCGACGCCTTCGGCCCCGTTTAAGGCCAGCGGCTTCTCGCACAGCACATGCTTTCCGGCAGCGAACGCGTCTAAAACCGGCTGCTTGTGCAGGTAATTCGTCGTGCAGACAGCGACAGCGTCTATCTCTCTCAGCGCCAGCAAGTCGAAGTAATCAGTGAAAACGTGCGAAACGCCGAACTTCTCCGCCGCCGCTTGCGCTTTCGTTTCGCTGACATCGCAGACCGCGACTAGTCGCACTTTGCCTTCGGCTTGCAGCTTGTCAAATGCCGGCAGGTGCCGCGTTGTCGCTACCTGCCCCGTGCCGATGATCCCAATCCCAATCGGTTTCGTCATGGAGTGCAGTTCGGCGAAGGCAGCGGGTTTTCCTGCAAGAACCCTTCCCGTCAATAAGGAACCCCTCCCGCTCGTTCCTCGCTCCCTCCCCTGTTAGGGAAGGGCTAGAGACGAGTCAGGATGGATGATAAAAGCCCCTCACTCCTTTCGAGAGGGGGGGCTAACTTGTTTTTATTGCCCTTCCCTAACAGGGGAGGGAGCGAGGAACGAGCGGGAGGGGTTCCTTATTGACGGGAAGGGTTCCTTATTTTGTGCCGGGCCGCAGCCAGCGGACAAGCTCCTTCGCTCGCCGCTTCGCACGGTGCCAGCGCGACGGCTTTTGGATGGCTGGCGTCAGCTCGTCGGTCGCCGTCGCGGTCAGCCGCACATAGAAAAGAACGGCCAGCGTCATGTAAACGCTCAGAACGATTACTGCTGTTCCCATAGTTACCTCACCATGTCCTGTCTATTGTAACAGCACTCACAAATTAAGAGTTCCCCAAGCAGGCAAGGCTCAAACGCCCGCCGACTCGACAACCGCCGGTGTCAGGTCTGAGACACGCCAATCGCTCATCAAATACTCGGTCCAGATACGGTCATAGACGGTGATAGTCTGTGACGCAATCGTGTCCCAATTGAATGTCGTCAGTACCCGTGCGTAGGCTGCGTCTACCAGACGTTCAGCAGTATCCGGCTCGTGCAGCAGCCTCAAGAGTCCATCGGCCAGCGAGTTTGGACTGCCGGCATAGGTCGTAATGCCCGTGACGTTGTTTTCGACCACTTCAGGCAGGCCACCGGCGTCGGAAACGACGACCGGCACTTTCGCGGCCATGGCTTCGAGTGCGACAATCCCAAACGGCTCGTACAGACTTGGAAAACACGCAATGTCAATAATCGAGTAAATCTTCATCAAGTCAGCATCGGGAACGAAGCCCGCGAAGTAGACATGACGCTCCATGCCGAGAGTGGCCGCCAAATTAACCAGATGCTCCCGCTGTCCGCCGCCGCAGATGAGGAGCTTGGCATCGTGATAGCCCCAGCGCACTTTTGGCAGCGCTTCAATCAGCACTTGAACGCCTTTTTCGCGGACCATACGCCCGACAAAGAAAATAATCTTTTCGTCCGGCGCGGCGTACCGAGCGCGGAACTCGGCCTTTTCATTCGGCGTAAACTCCGGCAGAGCAAACTTCGCAGCTTCAACCCCGTTCGGCACCACATCCATCTTGTTCCAGGGCGTTGCGAACGCGATTTCGCATTCGCGCTTCATAAACTCGGTGCAGACAATCACCCGCCAGGCTTCGTTTTGAAGCTGGGTTTCGACTGAATTGATATATTCTTGAGTTGGCCCATTAATGCCGTTATTGCGTCCGTATTCGGTGGCATGGATTGTCGCGACCAGAGGCAGATGATACTTATGCTTCAGCGCGGCGGACGCATAATGCGTCAGCCAGTCGTGGGCGTGCAGCAGCAGCGCCTGTCCGTCGCCTTTGTTTAAAAGCTCTGCGACTAAAGCACCGGCCCGTTCCAGCATAGCGTCGTTCAGAAGCTGCACCCAATGAATAAAGTCATTGCCCGGCCCCGACGGCGTCACCCGGTAGAGATAAATCCCGTCTTCGACTTCTTCCGCCGCCGCGCCGGGATGCTCACAGGTGATGACATGGACCTCCACCCCCTGCGCGACCAGCGCGTGCGCCAGTCCGTAAACATGCGGCGAAATTCCCCCGACAATCTTCGGAGGATACTCCCAGCTCAACATAATAACGCGCATATTAATTTGGGTCATTTCCTATCGTTATATTGACTGACAACGAGCAATGGGAATCATGTGTTGAAACACACGGCTAGGGTTTTATTGGGGTACACGGCGCGGACGCCACAAAACACCCGATTCTGCACTGGCAGCACTGGCTACCCGGAGGGCAGACCCGGAGGGCGCGGGGATAAGACAATTCCATTCTTAGTGCCGCGAAGCGGTACTTCGCAGCGTCTGCGCTCAATAGCCGTGCAATTTATTGCATGGTGCAGTTTAATGCATGGTCCTGATTAGTCAGTTTCCTTCTGCCCGGTGTCCAATGTCGGTGCGGTAGTGCATATGGTCGAAGGAGATGTTCTTGACGGCGGCATACGCACGGGCGCGGGCCTGGGCGAAGTCGTCGCCGAGGGCAGTCACGCCCAAGACGCGGCCTCCGTTGGTCACGATATTCCCGGCGTCATCGAACTTGGTGCCGGCGTGGAAGGCAACCACATCCGACAGATGCGCGACCTGCTCCAAGCCCTCAATCGGCAGGCCCGTCGGGTACGCGTTCGGGTAACCGCCCGATGCCAAAACAACGCAGACGCCGCTTTGGGGTTTCCAGCGCACTTCCACTTCGTCGAGGTGGGCATCAGTGACGCCCAGCAGAATGTCTACGAGATCGGTCTCCAGTAGGGGCAGAACAACCTGCGTTTCGGGGTCGCCAAAGCGGCAGTTGAACTCAAGCGTCTTGAGGGAGCCGTCTTTGCCGATCATGATGCCCGCATATAACACGCCTTTGTAGGGAATGCCTGAATCACGAATGGCGTCAATCGCCGGGCGCAAAATCTCGTTGACGGCCTGTTGATACAGCGCAGGCGTGACCGATGGAACTGGGGCATAACAGCCCATCCCACCCGTGTTCGGACCTTCGTCGCCGTCCAAAGCGCGTTTGTGGTCCTGCACCGCCAGCATCGGCACAATTGTTGTGCCGTCGGTGAACGCCATCAGCGACGCTTCCTCACCTTCCAAAAACTCTTCAATAATCACGGCGTCGCCGGACGCCCCGAAGACTTTGTCGCCCATAATCTGCTGGATAGCATTCTGGCCGTCAGCATCGGTACGGCAGATAAAAACGCCTTTGCCTGCCGCCTCGCCGTCAGCTTTGACCACCAGCGGCGCTTCTGGGTGACTCTCGAAATGAGACTTCAAGTAGGACGAAGCCGCGTCCTGCGAGTCAAATACGGCGAAGTGGGCAGTCGGGATATTGTAGCGCAGCATGACCCCTTTGGCATACGCTTTCGAGCCTTCCAGCAAAGCCGGCTCCCTGGCAGGCCCAAAAATCCGCAGGCCGCGCTGCTCAAACACGTCTACAATCCCGGCAATCAGTGGGATTTCCGGGCCGACAACCGTGAGGTCAATGCCGTTCTCGACCGCAAATGCCAGCAGCCCCTCGCTGTCAGTAATCGCCAGGGGAACACATTCGGCAAGCGACGCGATCCCGGCATTGCCCGGCGCACAAAAAATGCGGCTGACTTTTTGACTTTGCGCCAGTTTCCAGACCAGCGCATGTTCGCGCCCCCCACCGCCGATGACTAAAACTTTAAGCATCCATTTTTGTTCCTAACCGATGGACTACCACAAATCCCGCCCTGAAGGGCAGGTCTAAAGGCGCAGACGCCAACTATCCTGCCCTCCGGGTAGCCAGTGCTGCGGGCAGGAAATAAGAGTGCCGTCGTAAACCAGCATTTCCGGTCGCAGACCGCTTGGCGTCTGCGCCTCCAGACCTGCCCTTCAGGGCGGGGCATCTACACAATCAAAACCCCGTCCCGCCGTCGTCTGTGCGGGTCAAATCCAAGTCCACGAACTTCGCGTATTCCGCTATGAAGCCGACTTTGACCATGCCCGTCGGCCCGTTGCGGTGCTTGCCGACAATAATCTCGGTCTCCTCCATCATCGGACGCTCCGGCCTCTCCCCGCCCTCCCGCTCGGCAGTATTGAACGCTTCCTTCATCTTGTAGTACGCTTCCCGGTACAAAAAGCAAACCATGTCCGCCTCGGCTTCAATGGAGCCGCTGTTATGGGCGACAATCCCGTTCGCCAGGAAGTTCGCGCAGCCGGGAACCGTGATGTCAAAGACTTCTTCTTCGCCTGCGGGGGTAATGCTCTTGATTTCCTCCCACAGCAAGTCGCTGTTCGCCCACACCCCAAGCAGTTCATCTTTGAGGCTTTCCGCAAACCTCGCACAGAGGTCCCGGCGCGGTCTGGTTTCAATCGCGGCCCCTTCCGGCAGCAGACGCGAAACTTCGGGCGGCAAGGCAAGCAAATCACTGTCCAAAGCAGACACGCCGTCGCCGAAATCGCAGCGCGGCATTGCTGTCGCGATAACAGCGCCGGGCAGGAGTTCGCCTACCTGCTTCCATCCCTGCGCCGTGAGCAGCGGATGGTTCGCGGTCGCCGTGACGCTGCGCCCCGCGTGGGTCGTGAGCGTGAAGACCGGCTTAATACCCGTAGACCAGACGCGCTCGACAGTGAACGGGCGTATCTTCTGGCGGCTGTCCATCGAAAGAATGCTGCTGCCGGCCTGAACGTCGCGAATTGGGACGAGCTTCCCGGTAACGGCATCCATCAGGCGCGTGTCACCGATAACGCATTCCCGGAGATCTGAGAGCATCGGCCGCTTGTTTTCGCGGCTTTCGACGGCGCGGGAAAGCTGAGACAAGGCAATCACCGGGACTTTTAGCTCGCGCCCCAGCGACTTCAACCCACGCGCGATCTCGCCAATCTCTTGGACCCGGTTTTCGGTGCGCCGGTGCGAGCGCATAAGCTGCAGGTAGTCCACAATAATCAAGCCTAAGCCATGCTCCGCCATCAAACGGCGGCACTTGGAGCGCATGGTCAGGGCTGACGTCTCAGTGGCGTCGTCAATAAAAATCGGCGACTCGTACATATTCTGCACGACCCCGGCCAGCTTCCCCCACTCATCCTCGTTCATGTGGCCAGTGCGGAGCTTGTGCGAGTTGACCTGCGCCTGCGAACAGAGCATCCGAAGCGCAAGCTGCTCTTTAGACATTTCCAGTGAAAAGATCGCAACCGGTTTTTTTTCTTTAAGCGCGACGTGTTCGGCGATAGATAAACAAAGGCTGGTTTTTCCCATACTCGGCCGAGCTGCCACAATGATTAAATCGGTGGATTGCAGGCCGGATGTAATCATATCGAAGTCATGAATTCCCGTAGACAGGCCGGAAATCGTGGACTTCATTTCGCTCAGCTCTTCGGCTTTGTCGTACACTGACAGCAGCAAAGTGCGGAGCGGGGAGAAATAGGCAGTGGCTCGCTGCTGGGAAACGCTGAAAATGGACCGCTCGGCTTCATCCAAGACTTCGCCGACATCTTCCACTTCGCCCCGCGCAGAGCCGATAATTTCGAGCGACGCGGAAATTAGCCGCCGGAGGGTGGCTTTTTCTTCGACGATCTTGGCGTAATACTCGACATTGGCCGCGGTGGGAACCGTATCAAACAGCGACGCGAGATACGCCATGCCGCCGATGGCATCCAATTGGTCCCGGTTCTTTAGTTCGTTTGGGACCGTCACGAGATCAATCGGCTCGTCGCGCTCGGTCAGGAATGTGATGACATCAAACAAGATTTGATGGTTTTCACGGTAGAAGTCTTCTTTGTCGAGAATCTCAAAAACTTTTTCAACAGCAGACCGCTCAATCAGCATCGCGCCGAGCGTACTCTGCTCCGCTTCAATTGAGTGGGGGGGGACGTAAGCGCCGAGCGGACCGCCGGGCGCACTGCTGCCGTTTCCATTGCCGGAACCGTTGCCACCGAATGCGTTACCGCCAAAGCCGCCATTATTGCCGCCGGTTCGGCTGCGTTTATCGTATTCGCTGGGCATGGGGTTAGGTAGAAAAGAGAGAGGGCGCGTTTGAGTACGCGCCCCGAAAAAACGAGAGCCTTAGCCGGCGACAACGGCAACTTTGAGCGGGACGGTGACGTCGCGGTGGAGCTTGATGGGGATGTCGTACTCGCCGACGGCTTTGATCGGGTCGAGCAGGCCGACTTTGCGCTTGTCGAGTTTGATGGCGAGATTTTTTTCAACGGCGTCAGCGATGTCGGCGGCGGTAACACGGCCATACAGACGGCTGTTTTCGCCGGCTTTGACGGTCAGAGTGATGGTTTTGTCGGCCAGGAGCTCGGCAGTGTGATCGGCCTCGGAGCGGAGCTTTTCGGTTTTGCGCTCTTCCTGGAAATGCTTCGCTTGCAGGTTTTTGAGTGCTCCGCCGGATGCTTCGATTGCCAGCTTACGGGGATACAAATAGTTTCGGGCGTAGCCGTCGGCAACCGCGACAACTTCGCCCTGCTTGCCTTTATGCTCGATGTCTTGCAGAAGAATAACCTTCATGCTGCGTTTTTCTTTCATGGTCTTGTTTCCTTTTGTGATACTAAAAATAGCGTATTTCTGTGATAATTGCGCGTGGGACTAAAGTCCTACGCTGTGGGGCGGAGCGCCTAGTGTCCGCCTTCGCGGACAGGAAACCGAGCAATTCCGAGCATCCTGTACCCGCGGAGGCGGCTACTATGCCTACGTCATTACTTCGTATATGTTGTCTGCGCCCCGCAGCGCAGGACTTTAGTCCCCCGCTTCCTCTGGCTGCTATCTGCATTCACAGCCTACTTTGATTTCCGGTATTCCAGCCCGATCAAAGCGCCGCTTCTGCTGCCGTGGTTGATGTTCTCGCCGCCCAGCACCAGCCCAAGCTCGGGAGCCAGCATCAATGTCCCTTTGGCATCCACCCGGAAGTTGTTCGGGTCGTAGGCATCAATCGAAAACGTCTCGCGCTTACCGAGACCGATATCCGCCCCGACGGACAGCTTGGACGCGTAAATCCCAACCCGGCCGGTGACCAGGCCCTTTTTGTCCAGCGCCTGCCCACCCTGCAAAATCAGCGTGTTTGTGTCGCCGAAGCCGTAAATGCCGGCCCGAACAAACGTGACCGGGGCAACGCTAAGCGGCACAAGGGCATCAATGTCGGTCCGGAAATGCTTATCGCGGGTGCTATACAATGCCTGCACGCGCGGCAAGTAGTACAGGTCGCCCCCCGCGCCGCGTGATGGCGGGGGCGTGATACTCGGCGTCGTGCCGGGCAATATCACGGCACCGACGCCGGGCGCGGCTAGAATGGTCGCGCCTTTTCGCTTGCCGCCGACAATCTTGTTCAGCCGTTCCAGCAGAAACGTCGCCTGCTCGGTACTGTCCCGAATGTTCTGCACCGTCTCCTTCAAGTT
>JAYVVR010000108.1:0-6117 GCA_043786835.1 Armatimonadota bacterium
GCGCAGGTCTTCGAGCCGCTTTTCAATCACCATCGCTTCCCGTCGGCTGAGTTCGAGGGTGAATGGTATCATCAGGCGCTGGGTTGGCACTCCCCCACCCGCGCCTTCCGCGCCTGCCACAAGCTGCTCGTACAGCACCCGTTCATGAGCGATGTGCTGGTCAATGAGGACAAGCGCGTCGTCGGTCTGGGCAAGAATGTACATGTTGCGGGTCTGGGCCAGGACACGCAGGGAGTCAAGGCGTCGGTAATCGGTGGTGGAGGAGGCCCCCGCCCCCAGCCCCTCCCCCGCCGACGGGAGAGGAGGGCTAGAGTAAGAGGGCGAGGCGGTGCCTTCAAAGGGATCATCGTCGAAGCCGTTTTGAGCGCGTTCTTTGTAAGCGTCCCGGAACGCCGTTATATCCCTCGGCTCCTGCCGCGTATTCGCCGCTGGGCGCGACGGCACCGACAGCAAAGTCTCCTGCCCTGACTCCCCTCCCCTCCTACTCTGCTCCCCTCTCCCGTCTGCGGGGGAGGGGCTGGGGGTGGGGACCGCCAGCTTCTGCGTCAGCGTCGGCACTAGCCCGCCGGCCATCAGCGCCTCTTGAACCGCTTTGTAGACCGCCGAATAGACATTGCCTTCACTGGTAAACCGCACTTCTGTCTTCGTCGGCGAGACATTCACGTCCACCTGCGACGGGTCAATGTCAATCATGATAACCGCCGCCGGGAACTTGGCTCCGTGCAGCGTTTGGACGGCTTTATAGGCTTCATCTAAAGCACGGGTCACGGCCTTGTTTCGCACAAAGCGCTTGTTCACGAACGTATGCTGGGCTGACCGGCTGGATTTTAGCGCGGCAGGCGTTCCGATATAGCCTGTGACACGCAGGCCGGACGCTTCGTAGTTCAGCGGGACTAGGTGCCGGGCCGTTTCGCGTCCGAACACATGAACGCAGGCATCCATTGCCGCACCGCCGCCTCCCGACGCAAACACTTCGCCGCTGCTATGGAGCAGCCGAAACGAGACATCAGGCCGGGCAAGCGCGAACCGCTGCATCAGCTCGACAATATGGTTGAGTTCGGTGGACGACGTTTTCAGGAACTTCAAGCGGGCTGGAACATTGTAAAACAAGTTCTCGACCGTGATGCTCGTTCCTGCCCTCGCCCCGACTTCCGAAACTTCTTCTAAAATCCCGCCCGAACACTTAATGAGAACACCGGCAGCTTCGTCGTCGCCGGATACTTTTGTCGTCACGCTCATCTGGGAAACCGACGCGATAGACGGCAGCGCCTCCCCCCGAAACCCCATCGTCGTAATTTGGAACAAGTCGTCTACCGAGCGTATCTTCGACGTCGCATGACGCTGAAGCGACAGGACCGCGTCTTCCCGGCTCATCCCGCTGCCGTCATCGGTGACCCGAATCAGATATTTCCCGCCTTCGTCCAGCTCCACTAAAACCTGCCGCGCCCCGGCATCCAGCGCGTTCTCAACCAGCTCTTTGACTGCCGCCGCCGGCCGTTCCACCACTTCGCCCGCCGCGATTTGGTTTGCGGTATTCTCATCCAAAACCTGTACTAACGCCATGTGTCACTATGCCTTTTCGTCAATTCTATCAAGAAATTATGTCAAGCAAGAAATCATATCGAGAGGGGCGAACACAAGGTTCGCGCCCTACGTTCGTGCAATCCGTTCCGAACCCCATAGGGGCAACCCCCGTGTTCGCCCTCCGTTCGTATTTTCAAGGTCATCAGAGCAAGGAAATGAACTTCTCTCGCTGAAATAACCGTCCTTCGGACGACACACTACGTGTGTTCCTAAATCTTTCGTCCGAAGGACGACCTTAACCAGCGAGAGAAGTTTACTTCCTCGTGTCTTTCCGCTCAATGTTAGTCGCGATGTTCATTTGTACTAACGCTTTTCCTCGGCCTTGCGGACTGAGAACTCCTCGCTTGACGAAAGCCGTTCCGCGAAATAGCCGCTTCGGATTCGCGATAACGCTTCCTGTCGCCACTGTTCTTTTTCTTCGGCAGTCAATTCCGCCGGTGAGGGCGTCTTTGTGTTAACCTGCGCCCGCAGTTCTAGTCCGCGGGGACCGGTCTGCCCGACCGGCAGTCTGCCGCTCTTGATAGCAGTTTCGGTCAGCGCTTTCTCAATCTCCGGGCTAAGTGTCAGTGTCATTTTGTTGCTCCTGGTTTCCGCTGTTCGTTTTGTAGTCTTCTTTCCATCTGTGATAGGCGTAGCACAAGCCATCTCCTTTAGGCAGTACTTCTACGGTTTCGACGTACTCGGTTTTGTTTGGGCGGAATGAGCCGAGTGTCACGCTACCACCAGCTTGCACAGGAACTTGAACGGATTGTATCTCGCCACCATAACGCAAAATACGCGCTTGCGCCGACCATTCGATGCCATGCTCTGCATCAATACTTGTTTCTGTAACTCCGTCAAGCACCATCAGCAGAGCATACATGCCGCCGAACGCGGCTTCCACCACAACTGATTCCAGTTCACCCTCGGATACTGCCGGGGCCAGGGCGGCGCATTTCTTTTTGATGAACTGCATCTGCATTTGTAAGTTCGTCACGAAAGCAGAGCCAAGCGCGTCTTCAGCCTGGTATGTTCGCTCAAAATGATCGTCAGGCCACTTGTCAAACGGAAGAAGTTTGCTCATGATTAGTGCCCCCAAAACCGCTTCAATAAATCACTTTGTTCAGCGGGTACTCGACTAACCCCTGCGCTCCGGCGCGGCGCAGTTCGGGCAATATATGCCGGACGGTTTTTTCGGGAATGATGGTCTCCAACGCGACCCAGCCTTCTTCGTCGAGGGGCGAGACGGTCGGCTTTCGCAGGGACGACAGCAGGGCAGTCACGGCTTCTAGGTTGGCTTTGGCGACGTTCATTTTGAGGCCGACTAAGCTGTCGGCGTCTAAAGCGCCCTGCAAGAGAAGCTGGATGTTCTCGATTTTGGTGCGCTTCCAGTCGTCTTCCCACGAGCGGTGGTTGGCGATCAATCGAGTCGTGCTTTCGAGCAGCGTGTCAATGATTTTGAGGCCGTGAGCAGCAAGCGTCGAGCCGGTTTCCGTGCCTTCGACAATGGCGTCTACCAAATCCGGGACTTTGACCTCGGTGGCTCCCCAGCTAAACTCGACTTGGGCATTGACCCCGTGTTTTTCTAAATAACGCTTGGTGACACTCACAAGCTCGGTCGCAATGCGTTTGCCTTCCAAGTCTTTTGGGCCGGCAATGGGGGAATTGTTCGGCACGGCCAGCACCCAGCGGTAGGGGCGGGACGTGGCCTTGGAGTAAATCAGCTCGGCGACTTCGTAGATGTCAGACTCGGACTCGACAACGTTGTCATGGCCAGTGAGGCCGACATCAAGGACGCCCATTTGAACGTAGCGCGGGATTTCCTGGGCGCGTAATAAAACGGGTTCAAGCTCGTCGTCGTCCACGACCGGCTGGTAGGAGCGGGCGGAAACGCGGAAGTCCCAGCCGGCTTTCTTGAAGAGGGCAAACGTCGCGTCTTGCAGGCTACCTTTGGGCATTCCAATTCGCAGTTTTCGGGTCAAAGTTTAGATCCTCATCGAACAGGGGTTTTGTTTTCTTTAGTATTTTGTTTTCTTTAGTATGGCGACTACAGCCCTGCCAAGTCAACGGTTCACTGGAAACAGGACTTTGCGAGAATGCCGTTTATGGTGTGAAATAGAAGAAACGACTGGAAAGGGGTACGATGAAAAACAAAATCAAGACAGGGCTGGCGTTAAGCGCGGCTCTCATGACACTCTTTGCCGCAGCCGCCGGCGCAGATACGCCCGGCGCAGATACGCCCGGCGACAGCATGGGGAATGGACAGAACCCGATGGACCGGAACGATAACGGAGCCTCGAGCCAGGGATCGCACGGCAATAACAGCAGTGACTTGCTAGTTTACAACACGGCGATTGACGATTACAACCATAGGCACTATAAGGGAGTGGCCTCGGGCCTCAAAGATTACCTGCGCGAGAACCCGAAAGATGCCGAGACGCACCGGCTGATGGCCGATATTGATATCGCCCAAAATAATATCGCCGCTGCTATCCCCGAATGGGAAGCGGCTGTTCACCTGGACCGCAACGACAAAAGCTCAATGGCTAATCTTGGCGTCGCTTATGTGCAGACCGGCAGCTACGACAAGACCATCATATTTTATCAGAATCAGCTTGGGCATAACGCAAAAGATGCCAAGATGAGGGTACAGTTCGGGAGCGCCCTAGATGGTGCCGGGCGGCACGCCGAGGCCGCCGCGACGTTCGAGAAAGCGGCGGCGCTTGACCCGAAGGACAGTATGGCGGCGCTGTATGCCGGATTGCTGAACCACCGGAGCGGGCATGACGACAAAGCGGTTCCTGAGCTGAAAACGGCGCTTGCGCTGGGCACGACCCAGAAGTTCCAGGCGTATGCCGCTCTCGCGGAAGCGGCGTCCGCCGCCAAGCAAGGCGGCGAGGCCATCAAAAACTACGCACTGGCCGGACAGGCAAACCCAACCGACTTTGTGACGTTTGCGAACCTCGGCGCTTTGGAGCAGAACAGCGGCAAAAAAGCGGACGCCGAGGCCGCGTATCGTCAGGCGGTTACCTTGAAAGCAGGCGACCCGAAGGTGCTGGCAGCGATCCAGTCCAACCTTGCCCTGCTGCTAACCGGTGATGGCAAGATTGACGACGCGGCGGCATTTCTTGTCAAAGCCACGGCGAACGACCCGGCAAATGCCCTCTTTCAGAACAATCTAGGACAGGTATGCGAGAAGCAGGGCAAAAAAGATCTGGTGATTGCCGCCTACGCAAAGGCCGTGTCGCTTGATCCAAGCCTTCCCAGCGCGAAAGGCAGCGCAGCACGTCTCAGCAAGTAAGCAGAGGGGGCGCGGACCGTGCTATACTAATGCTATGAACACAGTGTACGATGTGGTGATTTGCGGCGCAGGGCCAGCGGGGGCCTGCGCGGGGTACGAAGCGGCGGCGGCGGGCCTAAAAACGCTGATTCTCGAAAAGAAAAAACTGCCGCGCTATAAAACCTGCGGCGGCGGGGTGCCGCTGACCGTAGAAAACGACCTGCCGAAACTTGTCCCGGAAGCATTTGTCGAGGCGACAGTCACCCACTTGCGGCATACCTGGAACTTTAGTGATGCCTATTTGGCGGCACTGAACCCAGACCCGAGCGACACGCCGGTAAGCCTGTGGATGGTTCAGCGGTCAGTCTTCGATAATGCGCTCACCGAGCGGGCAGCCCAGGCCGGCAGTGATGTCCGGGACGGCGTTTCAGTCAAATCGGTCGAGCCGGACGGCAACACGCGGGTCAAAGTCACGACGGTGGACGGCGAAGTTTATTCAGCATCGCAAGTGATCGGGGCGGATGGGGTCAATGGTCCGGTTGCTCGGTGCGCGGGCCTTCGCCTAAAGCGCTTGCTGGCAATTGCTCTGGAAGCTGAGATACCTCACACTTGGGGCCGGGGACACAAAACGCTGACGCCGGAAATCGGACACTTGGAGTATGCCGTCAAGCAGGGCTATGCGTGGGTGTTCCCAAAAGCCGAGCATTTGTCGGTCGGCGCAGGCATGTTTGGGCGGCGCTCTGCCGAAGGACGCGGCGAAGCTTCTAAAGCCGAGCTGTCGCGCTGGATTGTCGGGTATCTCACCGCACTTGATGTCCCCGTAGACCCTGACACAATCGAGTTTCATGGTCATCCACTGCCGATCTGGAACGGCGCGGAGCCGATAGACGCCTGGAACGGGCGGGTGCTGCTTGCGGGCGACGCCGCGGGGCTAGTCAATCCACTGTTCGGCGACGGCATTTCCTATGCCTGCCGCTCGGGGGCGCTTGCGGGGAAAACAATTGCTGCCGGGCAGTCAGCGGACTGGACAGGGATGCTCGGGCGCGAGTTTGGGCCAAGCCACGATGCAGCCCTTTCAATTGCCAAGTTCTTTTATCAGTTCCCGAAAGTCTGCTACCAAATGGGGGTGAAACGGCCCACCGGAACCCGGACTGCCGGGCGGCTGATTGCCGGCGACCTCAAATTCGACAGTATTTTAGACCGGCTGCCATGGAATAAGCTGATGTCTAGCAGCCTATCCACGTGGTGAAGAGAAAAAACTCAACTTTTGGAGA
>JAYVVR010000109.1:0-6115 GCA_043786835.1 Armatimonadota bacterium
ATGTTCATGCCCGGCCCTATCGGCATTGTTTCCCGCTCAGGTACGCTCACCTATGAATCCGTGGATGCCCTCACCCGTGCAGGTCTTGGCCAGACAACCTGCGTCGGCGTCGGCGGCGACCCCATGCCCGGCACACGTTTTATTGACGTTCTGCCGCTCTTTGAGGCCGACCCCGAGACCAAAGCCGTTGTCATGTGCGGCGAAGTCGGCGGCTCTGACGAAGAGATTGCCGCCGAGTATATCAAGACCATGACTAAGCCCGTCATCGGCTTCATTGCCGGTCTGACTGCCCCTCCTGGCAAGCGCATGGGTCATGCCGGCGCGATCATCTCCGGCACATCGGGCAGCCCGCAGGCCAAAGTGGATGCTCTGCGAAATGCCGGCGTCTACATCGCCGAAAGCACCGCCGATATTGCAGGGCTAGTCAAACAGGCATTAGGGTTGTGAGGATAGCCATTGACAGCGAGGATAGCCATTGACAGAACGCGACAAACACTGTTGCCAAGTCTGTGGCCTTCACTGCCTCGACTATTTGCCTTTCGAGACCTCAGGGGCAGCCGGCCGCGAATGTCCCGAGCGGGTTAGATAACACAGAAGTCAACAGTCCTGTTTTTACAAAGCTGATGCACACCGTACCGAGCGCTGAACGGCTGCACATCTAATCATTTTCCTCCCGCATCGCTTCGACAAAAGCCCGCACGGCAGCGCGTCGGGCTTTTGTTGTCTTCAAAAGCAAACCTGTAGGCCGGGTGAACGCATCGGCAGCAGTAAACGGAACAGCGGCGAGGGTTCCCGCCCGCTGTTCCTGACGCACGGTATCCGCCGGCAGGATGCTGACGCCGCTGCCGATTTCGACTAAGTTTTTGATCGTCTCAATGTTGTCGAACGTGGAGACGATTTTGACTGTCACTCCTGCCGCTTGAAGCTGCTCGTCTACTAACCGCCGGGTGGGGATATCGGCGGCGAAGGCGATGAACGCGAGGCCATCAAGCCGGCGCAGGGAGACTTTGGCCCCTGCCAATGGGTGTTCCGGGGCGCAGATAAGCACCATTTCTTCCTCAGCAAACGGCACCACTTCGAGGCCGCGCTTCGCCGCAGGGCAGGCCACAATGCCGACGTCTACCGTTCCATTTACGACATCATCATAGACTTTGTCGGTCTGCTTGTATTCTAAATGGACGTTGACCCGTGGGTGCGCGGCAAGAAACGGCTTCAGGCGCGGCGGCAGAGCATGGAGGCCGACCGAATAGACAGTCGCGACCCGGACAGTTCCCGCAACTTCGTCGGATAACTGACGCATTTCGGCGTCGAGTGCCGACGCGCTTTGCAGGAGCGCTTTTGCGCCAGCGTAGAGGGCTTCGCCAGCGACGGTCGGCGAAACCTTGCCGCGTCCCTGGCCCCGGTCAATCAGCGTCTGGCCATATTCAGTTTCCAGTGCTTTGAGCCGCTGGGAGACCGCTGATTGGGACACAAAGTTCTTTTCGGCAGTGCGCGAGAAGCTGCCGGTGTCAACAAGGTCTGAAAAGAGCTGCAGGCTGTCTAAGTTAAGCATGGGAGTAGGGGATAAGAGCAATCACAGACGGCAAGGGCGAACACAAGGTTCGCCCCTACGGGGTGTTGTCGGATGTAGGGCGCGAACCTTGTGTTCGCCCTTCATTACCGTGTTCGCCCATCTGGATCGTGTTCGCCCTGATTGTGGGTCCTGCAATGTAAGCACAACTTATAATACCCGCAAAAACAATTCATTTTACTTTTCCCAAGCAGACGGGTATACTGGAGCGTCATCAACCTGTGTGAAAAGACCTTGAAAGGCTAATTTATGGCAGTCGCTTCCCCAAAACTCACCGAACCCATCGTGCCAAATAAGGGCCGTTTGCATGATCCTTTTATCTGGCATAAGCTGCATTCGGCGACGGGTATCTTTCCTATCGGCTTCTTTCTCTTGCAGCACCTGCTGGCAAACTCTTACGCCTTGCGCGGAGCGGGTGCGTACAACGCCGTCATTCGCGTTTATGGCGGCCTGCCGTTTGTCGCGGTGCTGGAAGTCGCTCTGATTTATGCCCCGCTGCTGTACCATTCCATCTACGGTATCTGGATCAGCGCTTACGGCCAGTCCAATTTGACCAAGTACGCGTATGGCCGCAACTGGATGTACTTCCTGCAGCGGGCATCAGGCCTAGTCGCAGTCGTTTATATCAGTGTCCATGTCTGGGACACAAGCATCCACAAGTATATTGCATTGTGGCACGGCAACCCGAACCCAGACACTGCCATTAGTTATGCCGCGATGTCCCACCAGATGGCGAATCCGTGGCTGTTCTGGCTGCAAGTCATCGGCATCGTCGCAACCGTATTCCACTTTACCAACGGCCTTTGGAACTTTTGTATCCGCTGGGGCCTGACCATTTCGGCCCAGGCGCAGCGAGCCAACCAGTACGTCTGCTGGAGCCTATTCGCGGTCTTCGCCGGCATGGGTCTCTGGACAATCGTCCACCTGCGGGCCGACGGCTTGCAGCGCATCCAAACAGCGTCGCCGGTTGTCGCCATTACTCAGCGCTAGAACCTCACCCCGCCTCGTTTCTCGGCGACCCTCTCCTTTCTCAAGGAGAGGGTGGGCGCGGAGCGACCGGGTGAGGTTCCGTTATTAGGAAGAAACTTATGCGTAAATTGTTCGCCTTCGCTCTATTTGCTACTCTCGCTTTTGTTGCTATGCCGTCGTTTGCCCAAAGCACGCAGCTCACCTGGTACGGTCATGCCGCATTCAAGCTGACCACGCCCGCCGGGCATATTTTGATGATTGACCCATGGATTCAGAACCCAGCCAACAAGCGTGGTGCGGCAGACCTCGCGGGCATCACGAAAGCCGATTTGATTTTGATTACGCATGGCCACTTTGACCATGTCGGCGACTCGATTGCGATTGCAAACGCCACTGGGGCCAAGCTTGTCGCGACGGCCGACCTGCAGCAGGCATTGGTCCAGTACGGCGGCTTCCCGAAAGCGAACGCCACCGGCGAGACCGACGGCAATTTCGGCGGCGAGCTGACACTGCTTGGCGGCGATGTCAAAATTGCGTTTATCCCAGCAGTTCATAGCTCAGTCGTGACCCCGCCATCTGGCACCCCGGATATGGGGCAGCACTTCGGCGGCAGCCCCGGCGGCTTTTTGATTTCCGTGACCAACGGCCCGGTTGTCTATGTCACCGGCGATACCGACGAGTTCAGCGACATGGCGCTCATCCCGAAGTTCCGCAAAGTAGACGTTATGCTCTGCTGCATCGGCGACCATTACACGATGGGGCCGGCCCGCGCCGCCGATGCCGTGAAGCTCGTCAACCCGAAGATGGTCATCCCGGAGCATTACGGGACGTTCCCCGCGCTCACCGGGACACCTGCCGCGTTCGGCCAGGCCCTGAAAGACGTTAAATCCAAAGCCACAATGACAGTGATGAGCGTAAACCAGACAATCACTTTAACGCCGCCGCAATAGGTAAACCACAATGGCACTCGCCCGACGCTATGTTGAACAAGACCGCTACACCGAAGCGCAGTACCTCAAATGGGAGGAAGATGCGGTCGAGAAGTCCGAGTATGTGGACGGCATCATCCGCGCCATGTCCGGCGGCTCGGAGCCTCATGCGTCTATTCCCATGAACATGGCAGCACTGCTTTGGAACGGGCTACGCGGTAAGGCGTGCCGGGTTTTGTCGTCTGATATGAAAGTCTGGGCGGCAAATGCCTTTTACTACCCGGACTTATCTGTCGTCTGCGGCCCCAGTATTTATCGGAATGGCAACAAAAATATCATCACAAACCCGATTGTCGTAGTGGAAGTCCTGTCGCCGAGTACCGAGCCGAAAGACCGGGGCGAGAAGTTCATTCGCTACCAGCAGATCGAAACCCTGCGTTCCTACCTCCTGGTCAGCCAAACCGAAGCGCGTACCGAGCTTTTTGAGCGAGCCGGAGACGGTCACTGGGATTACAGCATGGTTGCCGGATTGGAGAACGCAATCGTTGTCCCGTCGCTCGGCGTAACTTTGGCACTGTCTGAGGTTTATGACCAAGTCGAGTTTGCGGACGCGGTGGAGGAGTAGACGTGGCGTTGGTAAGAGCGCGTGGGAAGTCGCGTGGGAAGTCGCGTGGGAATGAATTCCTACTCTGTGGGGCGCAGACGCCTAATATCCGCCTTCGCGGACGAAGTCCAGCGGTTGATGAGAGAAGATCGTTCGCGGCAGCTAAGAGCGGAGCGGTTCGGTCTGCTGACGAAGTGGGAATGCCAAGCCATCCAGCATTACGTTCAATACGTGGCGGGGCAGGCAAGGGCAAAGGCGTTGGAAACCGAGGTGACTGCAAAGTACTCGGAAAGATGGGCAGTAACTCGGATAAAACATCAAGAGAAATATGCTGTTTAGCGCAAATTTGCGAAAATGAACTTGGCGGAACCCTGACATACTGAGGATTGTTATTAGAGGAGAGGCATAAACTATGGCAAGTGTTGCAAGCAATTTGAAACCGAAGGTGATTGTGGTCGGCGGCGGGCTGGCCGGGCTGATGACGACGATTAAGGTGACCGAAGCGGGTGTTCCCGTGGACCTTTTTTCGTTTGTTCCCGTGAAGCGCAGCCACTCAGTCTGCGCTCAGGGCGGCATCAACGGCGCGGTCAACACCAAAGGCGAAGGCGACTCGGTCTACAAACATTTAGACGACACTGTCTACGGCGGCGATTTTCTCGCGAACCAGCCCCCGATCAAGTATATGGCGGACAATGCGCCGGGGATCATTAATTTATTGGACCGCATGGGCGTGATGTTCAACCGGACCCCCGAAGGCTTGCTTGACTTCCGTAGATTTGGCGGGACGCAGTACCACCGGACAGCCTACGCCGGCGCAACCACCGGCCAGCAGTTATTGTACGCTCTGGACGAACAGACGCGCCGGGCCGAGTCCGAAGGCAAAGTCAAAAAGCATGAGTTTTGGGAGTTCTTAGGCGTCGTCAAAGACGACGACGGCGTCTGCAAGGGGATTATCGCCCAGGATTTGCGGAGCATGGTCATTCAAGAATTTAAGGCCGACGCGGTTGTGCTGGCTACCGGCGGCCCCGGCATTGTCTATAACCGCTCGACAAACTCGGTGATGAACACCGGCACAGCGGCCTCGGCGGTCTATCAGCAGGGCGCGAAGTATGCAAACGGCGAATTTATTCAGGTGCACCCGACTGCTATTCCCGGCATGGACAAGCTGCGGCTGATGTCCGAGTCGGCCCGTGGCGAAGGCGGGCGGGTCTGGGTTCCGAAGAAGCGCGGCGACGAGCGGCGTGGCGAGAACATCCCGGAAGACGAGCGGTACTATTTCCTCGAAGAGCGCTACCCGGCTTACGGCAACCTGGTTCCCCGCGACATCGCGACCCGCGAGATTTTCTCAGTCTGCGTGGACGATAAGATGGGTGTCTTTGGCCAGAACCAGGTCTATTTAGACCTGACTCACCTGGACAAGAAGCAGATTGATATTAAATTGGGCGGCATTCTTGAGATCTACGAGAAGTTCATCGGCGAAGACCCGCGCACGACCCCGATGCGGATCTTCCCGGCGGTTCACTACTCGATGGGCGGCCTGTGGGTAGACTTCGCGAAAGACGAGACCACCGGCGGCCTCTCCGAAGGCAACCCGCGCAACCAGCAGACATCTATTCCCGGCCTGTTTGCGGTTGGTGAGGCGGAGTACCAGTACCACGGGGCGAACCGGCTTGGTGCAAACTCCCTGCTATCGTGTCTGACAGGCGGCCAGCTCGCCGGGCCGGGCATCGTCAACTACGTCAAGCACCTCAAGAAGAGCGCGGATGATTTGCCGTCGTCGCTGTTCGAGAGTGCGTTAAAAGAGCAGACCCAAAAGTATGAGAAGCTGGCGGCGTCTACGGGGAATGAGAACCCGTACAAGATTCACGAAGAGCTTGGCGATACGATGACCGAGAATGTCACTGTTGTCCGCTACAATGACCGTCTTAAAGCTACTGACGCCAAGATCCAGGAGCTGATGGAGCGGATTGAGAATGTCTCAATTGCCGACAGCTCGAACTGGACCAATCAGCTCATTCCGTTCACTCGGCAGCTTAAAAACAT
>JAYVVR010000110.1:0-2092 GCA_043786835.1 Armatimonadota bacterium
GTTTCGGTCATAAATTATTCAGGATTTTCTGTGGCCTGACGCGCCCGCTTCGTCAAGTCGTTTTCTTCCGGGTGCATTTCCAGAAACTCGCGGAGCATAGCGACGGCTTGATTGTGCCGCTGTAAAAGACGCCGCAAAGTCACCGAGTCAATATGAGTCTCGTGCGGCAAATTATGGATGAGCGCGTGAACGATAGCATTCCGGCGTCTCTGCGCCTCGTCGCACTCGTCCAGTAAATTGATTTCATTCATACATTTGCGCTCCAATAAATCGAAACTGTCTCAATGCTCCGTTTCGTGGCGATAATCTGCGCGGCGGGGTCAACCGTCAGTTCCAGCATCGGCACGGTGTTCAGTGACCGCACCAGCGCCAGAATATAGTCCTGCTTTAAGTAGTGCGCAACCGCCCATTCTTTGTCCGTGAACGCAATCGGGCCGCTGCCGCCGACAATGCCTTTGACTTCGACGGCTTGAACAAGTTTCGGACCATGCACCCGGAAATCAAGGCCGGTTCCGAGTTTGCGCGTGTCTTCGAGTTCCATGCCCGCAAACTGCGCTAAAGTCGGGTACTGAGCCTTGAAGAACTCCTCGGCAGCTTCCCCGGTCCGCAGACGAGCAGCATACGCCAAGTTGTCGCCAAGAATACTTGTCTCTTTCTTAGCTTCGGCAACAATCGGAGCCGTGTAGATTTCAGAAGCGCCGGCGTTTTGCTTATAAATGTCGTAGGCAACCTCAAACAAAGCCGCATCGCCGACGTCCGAATACGCTTCCATCACCTGCACTCGCGAACGCAGAACAGGCCGCTGATACCAGCCTTTTCGCACCGGCGAACAGTACGGATCAAACGAGTCGCGCATATGCTTGACAGTCGCTGCCAGAATACCTAATGCCGCACCAATCCCGGCATAGGCGCTGTTCCAAGTGTCGAAGCCAAGCGCTTGATAGCCTTTCTTATCGCATCGGGACAGAAAGTAGGCTACGACAAGAGCGCGCTTATGCGCCTCATCCATCGGCGAAGATTGAACGGGTTCGCTCACTCTGCGCCTGTTTCTAAACCTGCCCGTGCCAGCAAAGCTTTCGGGTTCTCGTACAGCGCCGTGTCAGTCTCAGCCGCCGTCAGTCCCGCACCCAGCGCGACGGTGCGGGCGAATGCTTCGGTGTGTAGGTCGCCCGGCGAATGCGTATCCGAGTTCACCAAAAACTTTGCGCCCGCCGCTCTCCCCAGCACCACCGTGTTGCCGTTGCCAAGGCAGTGGCCCCGGCGCGACGTAACCTCCAAAAAGACTCCATTTTCTGCCGCAAGCGCCGCCTCGGCTTCGGTCAATAATCCGGGATGGCCAAGAACGTCTACATCAGGGCACTCGACACTTGCCCGGTTCGTTCCCGGCGGCACCGGCTCGACCAGCGTTTCGCCGTGAATGACCACAATCTTCGCCCCTACCCTCTTCGCCCGTGCCGCCAGCCGCGCAATCGAGCGCGGCGGGCAGTGGGTCAGCTCGACCCCCGGCAGCACCCGAAAGCCCCATTCCTCCCAGGCCAGCTCGCAGTCCCGCGTTATTTTTTCGACAAGCTCTTCAATATTCGATGCCGAAGCGTGGTCGGTAATCGCCATCGCCGAATAGCCGCTGACATGGGCGCGTCGAATCAGCTCCATCGGCAGCAAGGCCCCGTCGGAAAAGAACGAATGGGTATGAAAATCGTACAGCGGCATTGAGTATTCCTGTTACTGAGTTCGCCTTGGGAACCATGTCCTAAAGGACACGGCTATTGGGCGCAGACGCCATAAACTGCCGCTTCGCGGCACTCGGATATTCTTCTCTTAGCCCTACGAAGTGGTGGGTTCCCGGCGTCCTCGCCCAATAGCCGTGTGGTTCACCACGTGGTTTTGGTCCGTCGTAATCTAATCACCCGCAAATAGGTCTTCAAAGTCAATTTTCTCGCTTGTGTAATAGTCAAAGTGGCCGACTTCGCCTCCCCGCAACGACACAGTCTTGACAAGGCGCTGGAACGCGATGAGGCTTCCAAACTCAAAAACGTAAGTTCCAAACGAACCCATATGGATCTTGGCCCAATATCGCGCTGTCGTTCTTCGG
>JAYVVR010000111.1:0-2091 GCA_043786835.1 Armatimonadota bacterium
GCTGGAGCGTATTCTGCTGAAGCACCCGGAAATTGAGAAGGTGTCAACAGAAATCGGCGCGGAAACGGGTGGGACCTATTTTACAGGCTATGCCATGAGCCAGGTCAACTCGGCGACACTGATGATTACGCTGTCCGACAAAGACGCCCGCGCCGCCACTGTCTGGCAAGTCATTGATGCCGTACAGTCGGAAGCCCTTCGGACCATTCCCGATATTCGGCGTTTGCAGATTAAAGAGATGGGCAGCGATGTCATGGCGTCATCGGAAGCGCCTGTGACCGTGCTGGTCACGGGGCCGGATTTGAATGTCCTGTCGAAGCTTGCCGGCCAGGTCGCGGACGTCGCGCGGCAGACTCCGGGTGCGATCCAAGTGTCAACCTCGTGGGCTGTCGAGAAGCCGTCGTACACACTGACGGTAGACGCAAAACGGGCGGCGGCGCTGGGGCTGACGCCCGCCGATGTTGCCGACCAGGCGTATTACGCGATGGGCGGGGCGCTGACCGATGAGTTTTACCGTGTCCCGAATGTCCGCCAGGATACGATCAATGTCCGCTACCAGGGAGATCAGCGTCGAAGCGTCTCCGATCTCATGCAGATGCCGATCACAGGCAAAGACAGCGCCGGAGGCGTCGTGCAAGTGCCGCTCAAAACGCTGGCGACGGCGACCCCGCAGCTCGTGCCGACACTAATCCAGCATGACGGCTTGCAGCGCTCGATTTCCGTGCTGGCTTATTACCGGAAAGGGGGGCCGCCTTCGATGGATTTGGCGATGAGCATTATCACGAAAGCCTCGTCCACGGTCAACTTCCCGCCTGGCTATTCGCTGCAAATGCGCGGAGACATGACCCAGATGATGGACTCGTTCGCCCGCCTCCTGCGTGGTTTAGAGATCGCTGTTTTGTTAATCTTTCTCGTGCTAGTCGCCCAGTTCGGCGGCCTGCTGTCGCCGCTCCAAATGGTCCTATCCATTCCCCTGGAGCTGACCGGCGTTTTTGTCGGCCTCTTTTTCGCCCATCAGGCGTTTTCCAGCGTCTCGATCATGGCCGTGATTGTGCTGACGGGCATGGACATCACGACCGCCATTCTGTTGATAGACCAGATCCGGCGGCGGCGAGCCGAAAACATTCTGCCCCGCGACGAAGCAATTGCACAAGCCTGCCGCGACCGTTTACGTCCGATTCTGATGACCGCGCTGATTACGATTATCACGATGCTTCCGGTCGCGCTGGCTCCGAAGACCGGCATGGACGCGTACCAGCCGCTCGGGACGGTTATCGTCGCGGGCCTAACAGTCGGCACGGCGCTGTCGCTGCTGGTCATTCCCGTTATGCATGCTCTCGTAGACGATCTCGGGTTGTGGATCGGACGCCGTCGCGTCCAATCAAAAGACGCCCCGCCACTGGTCACGGAGAAAGAAGTCTTGTTCCATGAAGTTTAGAATAAAGAGAGTCCCCGCCGTGAACGGCAGGTCTATGGGCGAAGCGCCACGCGCACGGTGTGCGGAAGGACCAGAGCATTGGGTATCGGCATTTCCGGTCGCAGACCGATTGGCGTCTGCACCTCCAGACCTGCCGTTCACGGTGGAGACTTCCACGGCGGGGGCTTCTATATCGGGGATAAATGCCGCCCTCGCTATCGGTGCCTTGCTTTTCTTTTCGGCCATGCCTGCGTCGTCCCAAACACTGCCTGACCTGCCGACGGTGACGAACAGCACTCTCACGCTGAAAGATGCGCTTCGGATTGCTGCCGTCAACGGTGTGACGCTCAAACAGGCACGGGCCGATGCCGGAATTGCTTCTGCTTCGGCACGGTCAGCCGATGCCCAGTCGAAAGTCAGCGTGTCCGCGACCACTTATGGCACGGCCGGGGACTCGGCCAATATTCTGACCACATCGCCCGGTGTTCTGCCGCAAAACATTTTCAGTGTCCCGCCGCATGGGTTCGCCGACCAGAATTTGATGCTGATGGTGCCGATCTTCACGGGCGGCAAACTCAAATACAACAGTGAATCGGCGAGCCGGCAAAGCCAGGCGGCGGAATCCAATCGGCAGGCGGCGGAGCTGACGGTAACGGAAACGGTGATGGAAGATT
>JAYVVR010000112.1:0-2091 GCA_043786835.1 Armatimonadota bacterium
GGCATGGAGATGATATCATTGGCATTCAGGTGGCGCCAGTCATGATCGCGTCCAGTGTGGCGCGAATCCGGTGGCGTGGGCTGGGCGGGGTCACCGTCGAGCCAATGAACGACGTCGAACTTGTAAAACTGCTTGGACCAGAGCAGGCCAGCGAAGGCCTGACGCATCACGCGCCGGGCATCCTCCGACAGCTCCGCGGAGCCGATGGAGTTGTAGAACGCATCCGCCTCCGAGATCCGCGCCGCCACCACCTGTCCGAAGCCGACACCAAACGGATCGGGGGCCAGAACCTCATCGGTCAGGCGCAGGCGAATCGTCGCCGACTTCCCGCCTTCCACGGTGACTTTGTACCGGGCGCAGGCTTTCGTCCCGACCTGGTCGGGGTTGATTGCGCCCTGGATGGAATCGACGATGTACTCGTGAAAGGCATCTTTGACATAGGGCGCCGGGTTGTGAGACGTTCCGTACAGCCGCTTATTGTTGGTCTCGTTTTCTGTAAACAGCAGTTCCGGCTGACCCTCGCAGCGGAGATATCGCTGGCCGAGCTCCGCCTGAGCAGTCTCTACCACCACCCCCGGCCCAGGGCCGCGCTTCAAAGCCGGCTTCGGATTGCCCCAGCCCCAGGACCAGCAGTTACGGAACCAGAGGGTCGGCAAAATCTCCAGCGTCGCCGTCTCCGGCCCCCGATTTTCTGCCGTGATCTGGATTAAAATATCATCCGGGGAGGCTTTGGCGTATTCAACCGTCACATCCCAGTATCGATCCTCGGCGAAGATACCTGTGTCCAGCAGCTCATATTCCGGCTCATGCTTTCCGCGAGCTGCGTTCGTCCGGACCAGATCTTCATAGGGAAAGGCTTTCTGGGGGTATTTATACAGCCACTTCATATACGAATGGCTAGGCGTGTTATCCAGGAAAAAGTAGTAGTCTTTGACATCCTCGCCGTGGTTGCCCTCCGGACCCGAGAGACCAAACGGCCGCTCTTTGAGAATGCTATCTTGCCCGTTCCAGAGAGCCAGCCCGAAGCAGAGCCTCTGCGCACTGTCGCAGATCCCCGCCATGGCGTCCTCGTTCCAGCGGTAGGCTTTGGAGCGTGCCCAATCATGCGGTAAAAAGGCCCAGGCTTCCCCGTCCGGCGAATAATCTTCACGCACCGTGCCCCAGGCGCGTTCGGAGACATACGGCCCCCAGCTTCTCCAAGCCGCCCCCGGCCTCTTCTGACGTAAATCTTCCAGACGCTCTCGCTCTTGATCGGTATTTGCCATGCACGATAGTTCGGGGGTAGAGGGAGCGTTTCCTGCGTGAAACCCAGCGATATATTTCGTTAAAGATATCTCCAAGCAGGAGAGAAGGAGTACTGTAGTGAATACTAAGAGTCTTATGACACTTCGATCTGTGATTCCCGTCGTTTTCACAATCCTATGCCTCGCTTTAAGCGGCCTTGTGCTGCGGCGCCAGCTTTCGGCCCATCCACGCCTGACGAGCGAAAGTGCGCTGGAAGGACGTCAGATCGCAATGCCACGGCAGGGCAAGTACCGGCCAAACCAATCTACGCCCGGATGGATCGGATTGCCGGTAGACAAGCGCAGCTGGCACATTGTGGGCGGATCGAAACGAAAGGCTGTCATCGACTGTATACAGGGTCAGCTCGATGCATTTCGAGCCGGAGATGGCGTCGCAGCGAGCTCGTTTATGCGGCAGAGAAAAGGTCAGCACTTTCCGTCACAGTTATTCCAGGAGCGAATCCAGGAGATGGCGCCTGAGTTCGGTCGTTCACGCTCAGCGAGCTATGGACCGGTGTGGACCGACAAAGAGGGCCAGCATGCGGATGTATTCGTCAAAGTCGTGGGAGAAGATGGCAAGTTGGCAGGGGGAACCTATAAACTTATACGCCAGGAGGGAGTCTATCGGGTGGCTGGCCTGCGCGACGGAGGCTGGATGGGGGAATAAGCTTCCCGAAGATCAGCTGTCACGCTCTACAATATAGTGAGCCAGGGCACGGAGCGGGTCGGCATGGCCGTCGAAATCGGTGAGCGCAGCCAGGGCGGCATCGCAGGCCTCTCGGGCCAGTCGGCGTGAGCCTTCGAGGCC